>CAVBOO010000111.1:0-4384 GCA_963597045.1 bacterium
TCGAGCGCATGCTTGGCCTTGGCAACTTGCACATCAACCACAGCAGCCTCGAAGCTCGCCGCAACGTCGGACTTGTTGATTGCGCGGCCCGCCTTCTCCTCTTTTTGGAGATAGGTCATGACGGCAGTTTTCAAGCCGGACAAGCTGAAGGCGAAATCGCCCGAATGAAGCATGGCGCGTGGGAAGCGAATAGCCCGCGAGTCGCCGTCTTTCGCAAGCGCCGAGATCAAGGGACCGCCCGGATAGCCCAAGCCCATGGCCTTGGCCACCTTGTCGAAGGCCTCGCCCACCGCGTCGTCCAAGGTTTCGCCCAGGGTATGGTAACTGCCCCAGTCCTTAACGTTGACGAGCATGGTATGCCCGCCGCTCACCAGCGACACCACCATAGGCGGCTTGATGTCCGGGCAGGCGATCTTGTTGGCGTACAGATGCCCCTCCAGGTGGTTAACGCCCACCAGGGGCACGCCGGCGCCCCAAGCCAGAGCCTTAGCATAGGCAACGCCAACCACAAGGGCCCCAAGCAAACCGGGCGCATAGGTGACGCCGATGGCCGAAAGGTCGACGAAGGCCAAAGAAGGCAGCCCTAGGCGCAGCGCACCCTGGCGCATGCATTCCTCGACAACACCGCCGATGGCCTCGATGTGCTTGCGGCTTGCGATTTCGGGGACCACTCCCCCGAAGCGGGAATGGAAGTCGATCTGGCTTGCGACCACGTCGGCCACGATGGTGCCCGCACCATCCACCAAGGCAACTGCCGTTTCATCGCATGAGCTCTCGATGGCGAGGATAAGCGTATCGGGAAGCTCAGCGGTCGCAGCACTCGGAGAAGCGGAGGCGTCGGCCAGGACTGATGTGGCGGACAAGGCCCCTACGGAATGCTCAGTTGAATGACGAAGCTCGTCCTGCGCCGAGGATGCCTCGTTCACCAGCAGGCCCATGCCAGCAACGTCGTGCTCGGCAACAGGCAAAGGGCCGGTGAAGATGAAGGCGTCCTCGCGGTCGGAGTAGTAGCGCGGGCGCTTGCCGATGTTGGCAAGGCCCAAGGCCTCGTAGAAACGATGGGCGCCCACGTTAGAAGCGCGCACCTCCAGGGTGGCCTCCGTTGCGCCCAGGTCGCGAGCGTCGCTTGCAAGGCGAGCCAAAAGCTCTCGCGCAATCCCCTGCCGGCGCATGCTGGGGTCGGATGCGATCTTCAAAATCTGAAGTTGGCCGTCGATGATCCAGCCTCCGGCATAGCCCACCAAGCGCGCCGCATCGGCCGAAACTGCACGAGCGTCGGGGTCGGCCACGGCAAAGCATGCCCACCAGCTCCGATCGGCACGGCCGAGCTCGTCGGCAACTTGAGTGGCATTCCAGGCATCGGTGCCCATAAGCTCGGACTCCAAACGGGCGACCTCGCCACACCACAGAGCCTCGAGGGGCTGGTAACGAAGGAACACGCTTTCCTCGACATCGTGGGAATCGGCCGTCGCAGAACCGTTGAAAGAACGCACCGCTCCGCCCTGCACGCCGGAGGAAAGGTCCTTTTCGCCTGCGTCGGCGAAGCGCTGACGCTCATGCTCTTCGGCATCGGACAGGCGCGTGTACACGGGAAGCAGGGTCAAGGGATTGCCGAGGCTTGCATCATCAGGATCGAAGGCGCCGTCGCTCCAAAGCGCCTGCGCGCACATGAGCAGGCCTTTGCCCGTGGGCATCCAGGCATCTTCCTTAGCTAGGCTGCCGCAAGGAGAAAAGATGTCGGCGTACTTTTTCAAGGCATCGCCCGTGATAAGACGCCCCTCGGTGCAGGTTCCCAGCTCATCGGACGCAACGGCAGCCTTGCGCACCTTGTCGGGGTTGAGGCGCACAGGTCCGGCGTCGCCCAGCTGGTAGGCAACGGGGTAAACCTCTTTGCGCATGGCATCGCCCAAAACAACAAGCTGGCCGCGATAGCCAGTATCCCAGGTCTGCCAAGCCTGCGCATCCAAGGTTGAAACACCGTACAGAGGCAAGCCCAGCCCCATGGCCAGGCCCTTGGCGGCCGCCATGCAAATGCGCACGCCGGTAAAGGAACCGGGGCCGCGGCCGCATACGATGCAAGCCAATGCGCGCTTGTCTATCGACTGGCGCGCAAGCAGCTCCTCGATACAGGCCAGAAGCTTGGTGTTGGAAGCGCGAAAGGCCGGCGTTTGCTTGTCAGCCACGAATTCGATGGTGCGCAAGTTGCGATCGAGCTTCCCTAAGCCCACCGCGATGATCTCGTTGGCGGTATCGATTGCCAGCACGAAATCCCGCTTGCAGGGAGCCTTGGACATGCAGCCAGGCTCGCCAGAACCCTTGTCGGCGCCCCCATCTGCGCTATCGCCTGCAGCGTCGGCGAAGGATCCGCCCTCCTTGGCGCGCAAACGCGACGAGCACGAAGCCGTATCCAAGCCGGATTCCACGCCAGCGTCACAATTGTCAGGAGGAAAAGAAACCGGCGATCCTGAAGCCTTGGACCCGTCATGCTCGCCCGTGGCCAAAAGCTTTTGCCAGTCGGCCAGAATGCCCTTGTGGAACAAGCCCTCGGCACGTGCCCAAATTTGACGCTCATCGCCTTCGCCCGCATCGCGAAGGATGGCAAGCGTCAAGCGATCATCGGGCAGGGCAAAAGGAAAGCGCTCGGACCACTCGATGCAGCAGATACCCTGCGCATCCAGCACATCGTAATAGCCCAAATCCTCAAGCTCGCGCACATCCTCAAGGCGATAGAGGTCGAAATGGAACAGGGGCAAACGGCCCCCTTCGTAGCTGACGAGCAGATTGAAGGTCGGGCTCGTAACGCCCGCGTCGACGCCAAGACCCGCAGCCACGCCCTGCGTGAAATGGGTCTTCCCCGCTCCAAGGTCGCCCCGAAGAGCAAGAACCGTTCCCGGGCGCGCCACCTGGGCCAAAGCCGCACCGCATGCCCTGGTTTCGTCGATCAACGAGCAACGGGCCACTAAAACAAAGCCAGCACCTGCAAGGGCGCTGGCTTTTGCGTTATGTTCATTCGTTTTCATGCCGACAATCCTAGCATGAGGCCACCTTAAGGAAGAGGATCGGGCACGAAATCCATCGCGTCCGAAAGCGCCGAGTGCAGCCAGCGCCCCGAGCATGCCGCCGAGGTCCCCTGTCGGGCGCCCAAGGCCATAAACCCAAGGAAGAAGCGCGATCTGCGCTAACCAAGCGCCAAGCCCAACTAATTCATGCTCGGACGAATGCCTGCGGCGATTTCGGCGGCAACGACCACATGCTCGAGCGTGGTATTGGTAGTAACCGAACCCGTTCCGCCGGGAACGGGGGTGATGGCATGGACGATGGGCTCGACCGCATCGAAATCCACGTCGCCGCACATCTTGCCGTCGGCGAAGTTGATGCCCACGTCGATAACCGTCTGGCCGGGAGCGAAGCACTCAGGTCCATAGGCCTTAGCGCGACCGGTGGCGCAGATAACGATGTCGGCGGCGCGCATGGTCGCAGGCAGATCCTCGGTGCGGGAGTGGCACATGGTAACCGTGGCATTACGACGCAGAAGCATCATGGCAACCGGCTTGCCGATAACCAGGCTGCGACCGACCACGACGACCTTCTTGCCGGCGATAGGGATCTTGTAGAAGTTGAGCAGGCGGATGCAAGCCTCCGCGGTGGAGGGGCAGAAGCAGGGGATGTCGCCGTAGATGTCGGCCAGGGACTCACGCGAATTGGCGTCGATGTCCTTGCCGCGCAAAAGGGCGTCGCACAAAGGCTGCTCCTCAAGATGAGGAGGAAGCGGCCTGAACATCAGGCAGCCGTGAATCGAGTCGTCGGCGTTGATCTGCGCGATCTTCTCGAACATCTGCTCTTGCGTGACGTCTTCGGGCATCTCGAAAACCTCGGCCTCGATGCCCAGCACCTCGGCACGACGCAGGGCCATGCGCTCGTAGCTCAGGTCGTCTTCACGTGCACCCACGCGCAAAATCCCCAGCTTCGGGGAAAAGCCCTTCTCGTGCAGAACGTTGATACGGGACTCGATATGCTCGACCAGCTCGTCGACGACGGGCTTTGCCTTCATGATGATTTCGGCCATAGGGTTCCCTCCCAAAAAATCGCACAGCCTTCCTTGAAAAAGCTGTGCGAAAAATTTCACATCTTCGAAAGTTTGTAAATCTTAGCTACGGATTCTATCCGAAAGCCCCGGCTCAAGAAACCAGCTGTGCTTCATTTAACAAGCTGGTTGCACGATTTCCGGAAACTAGTCGTACTTGACCTTCCAGGTGACGTACTTGACCACGGCATCGGCTTTAGGCGAATAGATGGCGAGCATCTCGGCGGCCTCGCGGCGGTACTTGCGCGTCATACGCTCGTCCTCCACGGATTTGACGTTGATGGTCACCGTGAGCGAAGC
>CAVBOO010000112.1:0-4361 GCA_963597045.1 bacterium
GTATCGAGCTTTTGGTCGTCGACGATGTGGAGCTTTGCGGCAAGCTCGGCTCCCGCAAGGCACTCAATATCATCATGTTGGCGGTCACTTTGGCTGCGGTTAACGAGCCGGGGCTCTATACTGGGAATGCTTTGTCCGGCGAGCTGGGCATCGATGAGATGCGCAAGGCCGTGCAAGCATGCGTCAAACCTCGTTTCGTCGACATGAACATGCAGGCGATCGATCTTGCCCAGACCTTCGTCGCAGGTTTGCCGCGTTAATCTCGGCAATCCTGCGATTTAAGCGCTAAGCGAATTTTCGCTGCAAGGAGAGTGAATATATGGAACTGACCCAGGAACAGCAGTTCGAAGTTATTTTGAAGCAGCTCAGCGACATCAAGAGCCGTAGCCCGTTTTACGCGAAGAAGTTCGCCGACATCGATCTTGATGCGATCAAGACCCTCGACGACTTCCGCAAGCTTCCTTTCACCGACAAGGGCGATCTGCGCCAGGCTTATCCTTTGGGAATCGCCGCCGTGCCGCAGAAGGACATCGTCCGCATTCATTCCTCGTCGGGCACCACGGGCACTCCCGTCATCATTCCTTACACCCAAAAGGACGTTGACGATTGGGCCATCCAGTTTGCTCGTTGCTACGAATTCGCCGGGATTACTCCTGAAGATCGCATCCAGATCACCCCGGGCTACGGCCTGTGGACCGCAGGCATCGGCTTCCAGCTGGGCTGCGAGCGCTTGGGCGCCATGGCCATCCCCATGGGCCCCGGCAACACCAAAAAACAGCTCCAGATGATGGAGGACCTGCAGTCCACCGTCCTGTGCGCCACTAGCTCGTATGCGCTGCTGCTTGCCGAGGAGATCGAGAAGCAGGGCATTCGCGACAAGCTCGCTCTGAAAAAGGGCGTCATCGGCTCCGAGCGTTGGGGCGAGAAGATGCGTCGCCGCATTTCCGAGGAGCTCAACGTCGAGCTGTACGACATCTACGGCCTGACCGAGGTCTACGGCCCCGGCATCGGCATCAACTGCAAGGCCGACAGCGCCATGCACATTTGGTCCGACTTCGTCTTCCTCGAGATCGTCGACCCCAAGACCGGCGAGCCCGTGCCCGACGGCGAGCCCGGCGAGATCGTCATCACCACCCTGCAGAAAGAGGGCGCGCCGCTTATCCGCTTCCGCACCCATGATCTTTCGCGCATCGTTCCCGGCGAGTGTGACTGCGGCTCCAAGCATCCCCGCATCGACATCATCACGGGCCGCACCGACGACATGGTCAAGGTCAAGGGCGTTAACATGTTCCCCGCGCAGATTGAGGAGATCATCGCCTTCACCGACGGCGCATCGTCCGAGTACCAGGTCATGATCGACCACGTCGACGGTAAGGACATCATGACGGTGTTCTTTGAGACCGAGGCCATCGGCGAAGCCTGCACGGCCATCGAGGAGAATATGAAGCTCCTGTTCAAGGGCAAGTTGGGCATGACTCCCAACCCCAAGGGCGTGCCGGTAGGCTACCTGCCTCGCTCCGAGAAGAAGACCAAGCGAATCTTCGACAACCGCTACTAGTTTTGTTTAGGCGGACGCCTGCTTGGGTGTCCGCTTGGCTTTTGCCGGCTGCTCGCCTTGGCGTTTGCTTGGGCGAGCGTTTGCGGCCTGCAACCTGCAGTTTTGTTTACGTGCACGACGCTTAACAGGTCGTTGCCTGAAAGAAGGATGATTATGGGTTTCACAATGGGGACGGTCGCGGCTGGCGGCTTGGCTAACACCGGCGACACGCTGCTGCCGTTCATCATCGGCTTTGTGGTGCTCGCACTTGCCGCAGCGGTCGTTTTCGGCGTCTTCGCCTACAAGCGCAAGAAGAAGGACTCCGAGATGCCTTTGGGCAAGCACGGCCGCAGGTAGCGCGCCGTTTGGGCCGGCTTGGCCGATTCGCCTTGCGCGCTGCGTGCGTGCAATCGGTGAACCTGCAGATGAAATTGCTTTCAGTTGAAGGGCTGCTCCCAATGAGCAGCCCTTTTGCTTCGTTGGCGTGGTATCGTTTCATTGCATGATGATTCGCGGTTTTGCGCTCATAAAGGGGGAGTGGTAAGCCGCGTGTTCGATAGGGGGCATCATGAGCTGGAGTGAAGTTCCGGTTTCGGCCGAGAAGCAGAAGAATTGGCAAGCTGAATACGCGGTTAAGACCATCTCGATGGACGAGTTGTTCTCCCGCTATATCACGGGCGGAAATCGCATTTACTGTGGTGGTTTGCATGTGCCAACCACCGTCGTGAACGAGATTTTGGCGCGTGTTAAGGCGGGGCTTTTGTCAGGCGTCGACATTTGGGCCAACTGGATGAACGGCTCGGTCGATTTCGCCCAACTGGGCGAGGTTTCGCCCGAGGTATTTCGTTATCACACCTATTTCGCCGGCCCCAACGAGCGTGCGGGCTTTGCCTCGTGCGTATCGCATGTGCCCGTCCATTTCAGCGATGTGTGGAGCATGCTTGCAGCTCAGGATCTTGATTACGCCATCGTGCAGATGACACCTCCTGATGCACGCGGATATTGCAACATCGGCCCGCTTGGCTTCGTGCCTGGCGGCGTGCGCAGCGCTAAGCGCATCATCGCCAACGTCAATCCCAACTTGCCGCGCGTTTTCGGCGATACCCACGACTACCATGTTTCGCAGATCGACGCCTTCCTCATGCAGCCCGAGGAGCTGGACATCGCCCCGGCCATCAAGCCGAGCCCCGAGGAGCTGAAGGTCGCCGAGCTGGTTGTTGAGCGCGTGAACGACGGCGACACCATCCAACTTGGCATCGGCGGCATCTCCGAGGCTATCGGCGAGGGCCTGCAATGCAAGAAGCATTTGGGCTGCCATACCGAGATGTATTCCGATGTGTTCGTTGCCCTTCAGCAGGCTGGGGTCATAGACAACTCGCGCAAGTCCTTCATGCCCGGCGTTTCGGTTGGTGGCTACTCGACCGGAAGCAAGCGCCTGTACGATTTCATCAACGAGAACCCCGAGGTCAGGTTCTGCAGCTATAACACGGTGTGCGATCCGGCGACCATCGCGAAGAACGACAACCTGGTAAGCATCAACACCGCCGTTTCGATCGACCTTACCGGTCAGGTGTGCGCCGAATCCATCGGGCCGCGTCAGTACAGCGCAAGCGGCGGCCAGTGCGATTTCGTTCGCGGCGTGAAGCACTCCAAGGGAGGCCGCGGATTCATCGCGGTGACGAGCGTTGCCCATACCAAGAAGGGTCCCGTTTCCAAGATCGCACCGATCCTTGCTCCGGGAAGCGCGGTCACCTCGCTGCGTAATGACCTGCAATATGTTGCCACCGAGTACGGCATCGCCGATTTGCGTTGGGCCGACCTTGAAACGCGCGCAAAACGACTGATTGCCATCGCGCATCCCGATTTCCGGGACGAGCTTGCCTACGAGGCTAAGAAGCGCGGCCTGATAATTTAGCTTACGTTTGCAGCGTGCGGCACGGGCTCTCATTCGTTAGCTGAACCGGGCATAGGGGATCTTGCGCCAATTCGCGCCTTCGCGTGCGCGTGCCTTGGTTTGCTATACTTGCGGGCAATTGAAAAGACAGTTCGAAAGCCTCCTGTCGTTAAACAAAACTAGGTATGGGCAAGCCTGCAGCATGGTGCGCGCGGGTTTGTTTCGTTAGCTCTGAGTGCGACTGCATGCCGGCTCGCGGCCGACGAGCTGTTCATACAGGGTAGGGGGCCGTTTAAGCGAAAGGACCCCTGCATGTACGGTCTTAAAACCGAAAGCAGCTTCGACGCCGCCCATTTCCTTACCGATTACGATGGCAAATGCGAGAATCTTCATGGCCATCGCTGGCGCGTTGTTGCCTATCTTTCTACCGAGGCTTTGCAAACCGAAGGCCAGATGAAGGACATGGTCATCGATTTCGGCGACTTTAAAAAGGCGCTGCGCGATCTGACCGAGGCTTTTGATCATTCCTTCATTGTCGAGGAAGGCTCCCTGATGGCGAAGACCATCGCCTGCCTTGAGGAAGAGGAATTTTCCTTGTCGGTGGTGCCTTTCCGCACGACCGCCGAGAACTTCGCTCGCTATTTCACCGAGAAGCTTGCCAAGCAGGGTTTGCCGGTGAGCCAGGTTGAGGTGTACGAAACCCCCAACAATTGCGCAATCTACACCGTGGAGCGCTAAACATGTCAGCTTGCGACAACGCATCGGCAAGCGTTGGCGGCATGGGGGCAATCCGAGCTTTTCCCGTTGCCGAGCGCTTCGTCAGCATCAACGGCGAGGGCTTGCATGCGGGGCGCTTCAGCGCTTTCGTCCGTTTCGTCGGTTGCAATCTGGCCTGCTCTTATTGCGATACCCGATGGGCTTGCGATGCGT
>CAVBOO010000113.1:0-4340 GCA_963597045.1 bacterium
CAAAGGACGAACATAAGCCATGCGAATAATGCGCTACCTTTTCCAGCACAAGGCTGCTTTAGCCTTGGTGTTCTCGCTGTTGATAGTCCAGGTTTTCTGCGATTTGTCTCTACCTAACTTCACCTCGCAGATCGTCGACGTGGGCATTCAGCAAGGGGGCATCAGCGACGTTTCCCCCGAGCGCCTAAGTCAGGCGACTTATGAGGACTTGGGCACCCTGCTCGAAGGCGACCAAGAAGCTCTGCTTCACGCGTCCTACGATAAGCAGACCGACGCTTCCTCTTCCCAAGTTGCTTCGGAAGAGGATTTGGGGAGTGGTAAGGAGGCTCAAAACAGCCAGGTTGAAACCTCTGCCCAAACAGGACAAGAATCTCAGACGATCATCTATGTGCTCAACGACTACGGGCGCGAGAATCGCTCTGCTTTGAACGATGCGATGCTTCGAGGCCTGATCGTGGTCGACACCCTGCGTTCTGGCGGATACAGCTCGCTTTCGCAGAAGGGCGCTGAGAACGCAGCGCTTGAAAGCTTGCGATCTTTGGAATCCACGGGTTCTGCGCTTTTGGAGCAGCAGGGCATCCAGTCCTCTCGTGCGGAGTACCAGCGCGCGGGCGTCGACCTTGGCGCGCTGCAGATGAATTATCTGCTTGAAACGGGCGCATTGATGCTCGGGGTGGCTGCGCTTTCCCTTCTGGTGAGCATCGTCGTCGGTTTCGTGGCCGCCCGGACGGGAACCAAGATAGGCCGTCGTTTGCGCGAGCAGCTCTTCGAGCGGGTCGTGTCGTTCTCCGACAAGGAAATCGATTCCTTCAGCGCCGCGTCCCTGATCACGCGCGGCACCAACGATGTCCAGCTAATTCAGATGGTCACGATCATTCTTCAGCGCATGGTTCTTTATGCACCCATCATGGCGATAGGCGGCATCATCATGGTGGTTCAGAGCACCTTGTCGTTATGGTGGATCATCGTGCTGGCGGTTGTCGTGGTCTTGGCGGTCATCGGCTTGCTCATGGGCGTGACCATGCCTAAGTTCCGCATTGTTCAAAAGCTCATCGATGAAGTTAACCTGGTTGCGCGCGAGCAGCTCACGGGCATGTCGGCTGTGCGCGCTTTCAACCGCGAGGCCTATGAGGAAGCCCGCTTCGAGCGCGCCAACCATGAACTCTTCAAAACGCAGCTCTTCACCAACCGCGCCATGTCGTTCATGATGCCGACGATGATGCTCGTCATGAACCTCGCCAGCGTGATGATCATCTGGTTCGGCGCTCAGTTCGTCGATATGGGAACCATGCAAACGGGCGACCTTATCGCGCTCATCACCTATTCGATGATGATCGTCATGAGCTTTTTGATGATAGGCATGGTGGCCATCATGCTTCCTCGCGCCAACGTGGCCGCCGAGCGAATCGATGAGGTCATCGCCACCGAGTGCTCCATTATCGATCCTGCTCAATCCAAGGCCGCAAGCACCACCGAGCTTGGTGCGCGCGTATCCTTCGAGGATGTGTCCTTCGCTTATTCTGCCGACGATGCCTGCGTGCTCGAGCATGTGAGCTTCACTGCCGAGCCCGGCGAAACCTGCGCAATCATCGGTTCCACCGGCTCAGGCAAGTCGACCGTCATCAAGCTCATCGAACGCTTTCGCGACGTGAGCTCCGGCGCCGTGCGCATCGATGGCGTCGATGTGCGCGACATCCCTCAGCATGAGCTGCGCGAGATGCTTGCCTATGTTCCCCAGAAGGCTTTCCTTTTCTCGGGCACCATTCAGTCGAATCTTGAGTTCGCCGGTGACGTTTCCGCGGAGCGCAGGGATCTTGCCTTGGATATTTCTCAATCGCGCGAGTTCGTCGAGGGGAAGGAAGGGGGCATCGCCTCGGAAATCAGCCAGGGCGGTACCAACGTCTCGGGCGGCCAGCGTCAGCGCCTGGCGATCGCCCGCGCGCTTGCCCGCGATGCGAAGGCCTACCTGTTCGACGATTCCTTTAGCGCCCTCGATTACAAAACTGATTCCAAGCTGCGCCTCGAGATTGCCGAAAAGCTCAGCGGGCGCACTGTGGTGATCGTTGCCCAGCGCATCTCGACCATCATGAACGCCGATAAGATCATCGTGCTCGACGAAGGTAAGCTCGTGGGGCAAGGAACGCATGTCGAGCTCCTTCAAAGCTGCAAGGTCTATCGCGAGATCGCGCTTTCACAGCTCTCCGCCGAGGAGCTTGCCGCGGCTCTGCCCAACGCCGACGCATCGTCGGTGGACCTCGCGCGCTCGGGCGATGATGCGCCTTCCGGTGCCTCGGGTTCGCCAGATGCGTCCGCGTCCTTTGAAGCCTCAGCCGACGGGAGCTCTCCCCTTGCCGATGACGGGCTGGCGAAGGGAGGTGAGTTGCATGGCTGAAAATCGTCGAAATAACCGTCGTGGGCCCATGGGTCGCGGTCCTATGGTGATGCCCGGCGAAAAAGCCAAGGACTTCAAGGGCACCCTGTTCAGGTTCATCGCTTACATGGGAGCCTATAAACTCGCCTTGGCTCTGGTGTTCTTGTTCGCTATCGGCTCGACCGTCTTCAACATCGTCGGTCCCAAGGTCCTCTCCGAGGCGACCACGCTTCTATTTAATGGAATCGTTGCCAAGGTGGCGGGCACCGATGTAATCGATTTTGCTGCCATCGGTGTCGTCTTGCTGTGCACGCTGGGGCTCTATGTCCTGTCGGCGGCATGCAGCTTCGTGCAGAGTTGGCTCATGAGCAGCGTCTCCCAGAAAACCTGCTACCGCCTGCGCCAAGACATCGATGCCAAAATCAACCGTATGCCTTACGGCTATTTCGAGCGCACGCGCATCGGCGACACCCTCTCTCGCATCACCAACGACGTGGACACGCTCGGTCAAAGCCTCAACCAGGGCGTGACTCAGCTCATCACTTCCATCACGACCGTCGTGGGCGTCGTCGTCATGATGTTCATCATCAACGTTCCCATGACGCTCATCACTTTGCTCATGGTTCCTCTGTCGCTGGTGCTCATCAAGGTCGTGGTGTCGCGCAGCCAGCGTTATTTCAAGGCCCAGCAAAGCACGCTCGGCGAGGTGAACAGCCTCGTTGAGGAAACCTTCAGCGGGCATACGGTCGTCAAGGCCTTCGGCAAGGAGAAGGAAACCGTCGAGGCTTTCAAGAAGGTCAACGACAAGCTCTACAACGTCGGTTGGCGTGCCCAGTTCCTGACGGCTCTCATAATGCCCATCATGAATTTCGTTGGAAATTTGGGCTACGTGGCGGTGGCCGTCGTTGGCTCGGTGTTCGCCGTCCAGGGAATCATCACCGTTGGCGACATTCAGGCCTTCATTCAGTACGTGAAGAACTTCACGCAGCCTTTGTCGCAGTTGGCGCAGGTCAGCAACACTCTGCAGCAAATGGCTGCGGCTCTTGAGCGCATCTTCGAGTTCTTGGACGAAGACGAGGAAACTCAGCTTGTTGCGCCCGCAAAGCAGGATGCGTCAAGCGAGCTGGCATGTGATGTGGAATTCGATCACGTGCGCTTCGGCTATCTTGCCGAAAAGCCGGTGATCAAGAGCTTCAGCGCGCAGGTCGAAGAGGGTCAGACGGTTGCTTTGGTCGGCCCCACGGGCGCCGGTAAAACCACTATGGTCAAGCTACTTATGCGCTTCTACGACGTCGACGAGGGCTCAATCAGGATAGGCGGCCATGATATTCGCGAGTTCTCCCGCGCGCAGATTCGTGAGCACTTCGGAATGGTCCTGCAGGATACCTGGCTGTTCAGCGGCACGATTCGCGAGAATATCCGCTACGGACGCCTTGATGCGAGCGATGCCGAGGTCCAGCAGGCTGCAAAGGATGCCTTCGCGCACCATTTCATCACCACGCTTCCCGATGGTTACGACTTCAAGATCAACGAGGATGCTTCCAACATCAGCCAAGGCCAGCGCCAGTTGCTTACCATCGCGCGTGCCATCCTGGCCGATCGCCGCATGCTCATCCTTGACGAAGCCACCAGTTCGGTTGACACGCGTACCGAGGAGCGCATCCAGCAAGCCATGGACAAGTTGATGACGGGGCGCACGAGCTTCGTCATCGCTCATCGCCTGAGCACTATCCGCAACGCGGACTTGATCTTGGTCATCCGGGACGGCGACATCGTCGAGCAGGGCACGCATGAGCAGCTGCTCGAGCAGGGCGGCTTCTACGCCGAGCTTTATCGGTCGCAGTTCGAGCAATAGGTGCCGCTTGTTGGCTCAATCGGCACTCTGCTTGTCCACAGGATCATCTCCGAGCTGCATTTTGTTCTTCGGCTTCTTCGATGTGTGGAGCCTTGTTTTCGGAAAAACGAGTTA
>CAVBOO010000114.1:0-4340 GCA_963597045.1 bacterium
CCGTAGCGGCGCTCACCGTCTACGACATGTGCAAGGCAATCGATCGTGGCATGGAAATCGGCCAGGTCCGCGTCGTCCACAAAGAGGGCGGCAAATCGGGCACCTGGCACCGAAGACCCGAAGGCCTCGTGTCCATAAGCGGCTAAGCTCGGCGCTGCACGAACTGGACGCTTCCGCTTCGCAAACGTCCGCCCTGCCCCTACCCCGCACCTACGTCACACTCCCCGGCCCTCCAAAAAAAAGAGCGGCCCCACTTCGAAACTAAGGAAGTTGAGCATGACCAAATCTTTACCGAGCGGCACCGTCCGCTGCGTATGCATCTCAAAACGCAAAGGCACGCGCAAGAAACCCGTCGAGGGCAGCGTCACCGTGCGCCCCGATTGGGGCATCGTCGAGGACGCCCATGCGGGCGACTGGCATCGCCAGGTATCCCTTTTGGCCTGGGAGTCCATCCTTAAGGCACAGGACATGGGCCTTAAGGTGGCCGAGGGCGACTTCGCCGAAAACGTGACTACCGAGGGGCTTGACCTTTTGGCGCTGCCCATGGGCACCCAACTCACCATCGGCGACGACGTGCTTCTTGAGCTCACTCAGGTTGGCAAGGTATGCCACACACGTTGCGCCATCTATCACCTGGCAGGCGACTGCATCTTCCCGCGCGAGGGGATCTTCTTCGCCGTGCTCAAGGGCGGCGAGATCAAAGCAGGCGACGTCATCCAGGTAACGAAGATGGGCGAAGGCTTCAGTACCCACACCCCTACCGAGGCTTTAGACGAAATGGTCGAGTACGGCGAGGGCGATACCTGTAAAACCGCAGCTCGCGCCCTCGAGCGCCTTTCCGCCCTGGAAGGAACGCTCGAAGCCCAGGAGAACGAGCAGGAATAGGCCATGCAGCACCCCGGCAACAAGGCAGGCTTCCTTTCGCAAGCAACAAGCGGCGTGGCCGGGCTTGCGCCCGACGAGCCTAGCTTCGCGCAGCTGTGGCGCAACAGGGCCCCCTTGCGCCACAAGGCCGACGAGGTTGAAACCTGGAACAAGCGCATTGCCGAAACCCCCAGTAATTACAGCCCAAGCGAATACTCCTTGGCCTTCCTTGAGCTTGCGCAGCTTGATGCCGGCGACTCGGTGTTCGACATGGGATGCGGCGCAGGCACGCTTGCCATCCCCTGCGCGCTTGCAGGCCATCAGGTGACGGCGGCCGACTTCAGCGACGGCATGCTCACACAGCTTGGAACCAACATGACCAAACACGGCGTGGCCGCAAACATGATTAGGCCAATCAAGCTTTCCTGGGAAGACGATTGGCGAGCCGCCGGCATCGCCTGTAAATCGCACGATGTCGCCTTTGCCTCGCGTTCCATCATCACCGACGACCTTGAAGATTCCATCGCAAAACTCACCAACACGGCACGCAAAAAAGTGTGCATCACCGTGGTGCCCGGTTGCTCCCCTCGCTGCCATGCAGGGATGTTGCAGGACATCGGCCTTACGCCCACGGGACATCAAGATGCAAGCTTCGCCTTCGCCGTGGCGCAAGAGTTGGGGCTTTTGCCCGAGGTTCGCTACATCGCCTCAGAGAGACGCGAGGCCTTCGCCACGCCCGAAGCCGCCTTCGCCAAATACCGCGCGATGCTCTCGCTCACGCGCGAAAACCCGCAAGGGTCCAGCCTTGGTGCCGCAGAGGGCCGCATCAAAGAGTGGCTCCGGTGCAACCTTGAGCAGGTTCCCCTTGGCTCGCTTGACGCGAAAACCCGCGCATCCATCGCGCGTGGGCACAGCAATGGCGCAATCCGCAGCTCCAACGGAGGAGACTCCCTACCAAGCTGCCCGCAGGCAGTCGGCACGTCGGCCGCAAGCTCCGTGTCAGCCGACGCCCCACCCACCGAGCCAACACCCGCAGCGCCCACCACTCCCGCGTCAACGGCCGCCAATGCGGAAACGCTCGTGTGGGTACCCAAAAAGAAACGAATGGTGACCTGGGCTTTCCTTAGCTGGAATGTCCCGGCCACCCTCCTTTAGCAAAAACGCATCCGCCCCTAACGAAAGGAAGCATCCCATGATCGATCCTTACTCCCGCATCTCGGCCGAAGAGGCCGTGGAGCTTGTTATCTCAACGGTACACGAACTCGAAACGGAGCACGTCGATTTGGTGAGCGCCGTCGGACGCGTGGTTTCCGAGGACCTTACCAGCGACATCGACATCGCGCCCTTCGACAATGTGGCCATGGACGGCTTCGCCCTCAAGGCAAGCCAAATCAAGGAGGCAGCGCCCAACGAGCCCGTAAAGCTCAAGGTGATTGCCGAGGTTCCCTGCGGTTCGTATTACGACGGCAGCATCGCCGATGACGAGTGCGTGCGTATCATGACCGGCGCGCCCTTGCCCGAGTGCTGCGACTGCATGGTTCAGTACGAAAAGGTCGACTACCTGGGCACCGATGGGCGCGAGGGCGCAACGGTCGCCTTCAGCGCTCCCGTCGAGGTGGGCAACAACATCCGCAAAGCCGGCGAGGACATCGAGGCCGGTGCGGTTGCCATCGCAAAGCACGAGACCGTCAAGGCCGCCGGAGTAGGCTTCCTTGCCAGCTGCGGCATCACCAGCGTGCCCGTGTACCGCCGCCCGAAAGTCGGTGTCATCTCCATCGGCAGCGAGCTGGTTGAACCCACCGAGATTCCCACCCGCGGCAAGATTCGCAACAGCAACGGTTACGCGATCGAAGCTCAAGTGATCCAAGCGGGCGGCATTCCGCAGCGCTACCCCATCGTCGAGGACACGCTTGAGGCGCTGACTGACCAAGTGCTCAAGGCAAGCCGAGAATGCGACTTCGTAGTTACCAGCGGGGGCGCCTCCAACGGCGATTTCGACTTCATCAAACCTGTGATCGAGAACAACGGAAAGTTGCTGATGACCCTGGTGAACATGCGCCCTGGCAAATGCCAGACCTTCGGTCTGGTAAACGACACGCCCGTGTTCGGGCTGCCCGGCAATCCCGCCGCCGCCTGGTGCGGATTCGAGATCATCATTCGCCAAGCACTGCGCAAGATGCAGGGCTACACCAGCTTCGCCCGTCCCATGATCAAAGCGCACCTGAACGGCGCGCTTCGCAAGAAGAACGACCGGCGCATGTTCCTGCGCGCCACGCTCGATCGCGTTGCAGGCGAGCTTGTCGTCACGCCCGCGAGCAACCAAAGCTCCGGCTTGGCAAGCACCCAGCAGCGCAGCACCTGCCTTATCGTCAAACCCGAAGGCGCCATCGTCTATGAAAACGGCGATTTGGTGGACGTTGTTCTTATGGACGTCGAGGAAGGCACTGTTCTTTAAGGAGTAAACATGGACATCAAAATCGAAATAGGGGTTGAGCCAAAAAGCGGGCATGGGCACGCACACCGAGACCCCGACCCCCGCTTCGCCATCGTCACCTGCTCGGACACGCGCTCGATCTACGAGGACACCGCCGGCGAGGCCTTGGAAGATCTTATTTCCGAGAAAGGCTGGGAGTGCCAATCGCACGTCGTGGTTGCCGATGACATCGACGAGATTGCGGCGGCCATCGTTCATGCGGCCGATCGCGATGACGTGGACATCGTGCTAACCTGCGGCGGCACGGGCCTGAGCCCGCGCGATGTGACGCCCGAGGCCACCCGCAAGGTTTGCCAACGCGAGGTGCCAGGCATTGCCGAGGGCATGCGCGCCTACAGCCTGAAGATCACCAACCGCGCCATGCTCTCGCGCGCCACCTGCGGCCAACGCTTTAGCAACGGCACTTCCGCGTTGGTGATCAACCTGCCCGGCAGCAAAAAGGCGGCCACCGAGAACTGGGAGGCCATCGCCGACGTTCTTCCCCACGCCGTCTCCATGTCCACCGGCGCCGGACATTAAACGCAAAGGCCGCATGAAGCCCGCCTCGCAGCGTGAGCTTCATGCGGCTTTCCTCTTTTTCAAACCGGCATCAAGCCTTTGCGCGCTGAACGTCCTCACAAAAGGCTGATACCGCAGATGAATTTGAAATTTTCCTTTATTCTTTAGGTAACGAAGCTTTGTTTGCGGCAAAAAGGCCTTACCCCAAAGCCCCGCAAGCAAGGCCATCCTTTGCCAAGAAAGGACGGTACCTGCCGTGGCCTTCATCGTTTTCATGGCGTTCATCATGCTGGTCGGTTGCTTCTTTGTCCTTGGCTGGTTCGGCCTCAAGGCGGTTGACGAGCGGCTCAACCAAACAAATTTCGGCATTTTCCAAAGCATTGGCTACTACTTCAAAGAAAAGGCCGCGCCACGCTATACCGTGGTTAGGGCGAAAAACCCAACCTGGGAGCAGAAAGCTCAGGAAACCGCCCTTGATATATAT
>CAVBOO010000115.1:0-4339 GCA_963597045.1 bacterium
GCCCTGCAACCTGGAGAACCCGAAGACTTTCTCCGAGAAGCTTCAGTGGTTGAAGCTTCATGACCACAACCCCACCTACACCGACATGGTGGATAAGATCGAAGCTAAGAAGATCGCGGCCTCTATCATCGGCGAAGAGCACATCATTCCGACACTTGGCGTTTGGGATTCGTTTGATGACATAGATTTCGACGCGCTGCCAGACCAGTTCGTTCTGAAGTGCAGTCATGACTCCGGCGGTCTCGTTATCGTTAAAGACAAGTCGAAGCTCGATAAGAAGGCGGCGCGTAAGACCATCGAGAAGGCGATGCGCTGCAATTTCTACTATATCGGTCGCGAGTGGCCCTATAAGAATGTCAAGCCTCGTATTCTTGCCGAGGAGTATTTGGAGCCGAACACTGCGGCTGGCGATCTCTATGATTACAAGCTACTGCGTTTTACCGACGGCCGACTTGTGATGCAAGCCATGACCGATCGTTTCACCGATGGCAAACTTAGCAAGACTTTCTTTGATGAGGGCTGGCACCCCCTGCCCGCGAGCGAGGGCAGCCAGCCGCGGCGCCCTGATCTTGTATGCCCGGAGCACTTCGAACAGATGAAGGAAATGGCGGAAAAGCTAGGCGAAGGCATGCCTTTTGTAAGGGTCGATTTCTACGAGTCCAACGGTGGGCTCTACTTTGGCGAGTTGACTTTCTACCCGAAGTCCGGCTTTGAGCGTTTTGAGCCTGAGGAATGGGACGAGAAGTTCGGTTCCTGGATTGACCTCACAGAAATCGTCGGGGGGGGGTGGCTCCTTGTGAGTGATTCCTCTGTTCTTTGGCTTCACGAGGAAGCTGAACCTAAAACCAAGTGCAAAGAGCTTTTGGACTATAAGTTCTTCTGCTTTGATGGCGAGCCGCGGATGATGTTTACTTGCACCGGGCGGGCTGCAGGCGATACGAGGTTTGATTTCTTCGACATGGACTTCAATCACTTGGATATTCGCCAGTGCGGCGCGAAAAATGCCGAATATCCGTTGAAAAAGCCAGCTAAGTTCGACGAGATGGTCGATGCGGCAAGGAAGCTCTCAGCCGGATTTCCGCACCTTCGCATCGATTTTTACGAGGTCGGTGGGAAAACGTACTTCGGCGAGTACACGTTCTATGATTCCAGCGGCTTTGGGCTGTTCGACCCCTTTGTGGTGGACGAGCGGCTGGGAGATATGCTTGTGCTGCCTGAGGCGAGGTGCTAGTGCGTGGGCGCGGTTAAGATTCTGGTTTTATCGACCAATGGAATATTGCGTGACGGTATTACCTCATGGATTATCGCTACCTATGGGGCGATGGACCTTTCGGGCCTTGAGGTTGCCACTGTTGCATTCGAGGGTGCCCGAGATGATGTGGCTGCTGAAGTGGAAGCAGCTGGTGTTGAGGTCATCACGCTTCCTCATCGCCGTAACGATTCCAAAGCGTATGCGCACGCATATAAGGAGTTGCTGGACAGTAGGCATTTCGATGTGCTGCATGTCTGTTGCAACAGTGCGATGGCGGCTTTTGAGCTGGTGGAGGCTAAAAAACGTGTTGTGAGAATGCGCATTGCGCATTCTCGCAACACGATGTGTGAACATCGTGTTGCGAGTTCAATTTTGAACCCCTGGTTCCAGTCGGCCATTACCGATCGCTACGCATGCGGGCATGACGCCGGCGTGTGGCTGTTTGGCAAGCGTCCGTTCACGGTTATCCCCAATGGCAAGGACCTTTCGGTCTATGCATTCTCGCAGGACATGAGGGAGGGCGTGCGGGCCGAGCTTGGACTTGGGGTCGATGAGATCGCTTTCGGGCACGTGGGTGCGTTCAATGACCAGAAGAACCATGGCAAGTTAATCGATGTCTTCGCCGAGGTGGCTAAGCGAGCTCCTAGCGCGGTGCTCGTACTGATCGGCGAGGGCCATTTGATGCCTGGCGCCAAGGCCAAGGCTGAGGCGTTGGGAATCGTGGACCGGGTGCGCTTCTTGGGGCGTCGTGATGACGTTCCTCGGTTGCTCAACGCCATGGACTGCATGGCGTTCCCCTCGTTGTATGAGGGATTCCCGAATGTGGTGCTGGAGTGGCAGCTGAACGGGCTGCCTGTCGTTATGTCGGACACCATCACGGACGAGTGCGCCATCACCCCGCTTGTGTCGCAGGTGGGGCTCGAAGCGCCTGCAGGCGTTTGGGCCGACGCTGTCGAGACCGCCATGCGCGGGCGCGACCGCGCTGCGGACAGCGTTTCTGCTCGAGAGGCCGCCAAGGAGGGCGGCTATGACATCAACGAGAACGCGGCGATGCTTCGCCGCCTTTATTTGGAGGGAGTTGAGAGATGCAGATAGGAAAGCTGCTGAAGTGGTCCGCCAGCGCGGTGCGCGTTGCCGGCTCGAAGATTAGGCTGGGGCGGAGGCTCTTGCTGCCGCGCGGCGGAAAGCCGGTGTATTTGGGGCGTGGGGCCAGGCTCGTCGTTGCCGAGGGCGGCGTTATGGAGCTTGGGCGCGGCGTGTACGTCGACGACCGCTGCCGCCTGCAGGTTTCCGCCGGCGCCCGCATGGCTTTGGGCGAGGGCTGCTATCTCAATACCAACTGCCGCATGGTGGCGGCTGAGAATATCGAAATTGCCAGCCACACGATGTTCGGGCCAAACGTGTGCGTTTACGATCATGACCACGTCTTTGATACCGAGGGCGTGCATGGCGAGCTTACGAGCGCGCCCATCCGCATCGGGCAGCGTTGCTGGGTCGGGGCGAACTCGCTGGTGACCAAGGGCGTCTCCATCGCCGATAGAATTTGCGTCGGGGGGGGGTCGTCGTCACGCGCTCCTTGGAGGAACCGGGAGTGTACGTGGGGACTCCTGCGCGCCTGGTGCGCCGCACCGCTTGCGAAGGCGGTGGCGTAGATGGGCGTGTTGGCAAAGCTCAAGAAGCTCAAGCGCGAGACCGTGCGCCTCAAGATCCGCAACGGGTTCTGGCTGCCCCGGACCTGCAAGCAGCGGGCGAAGGGGCTTAAGGTGGACGACTTCACCATCATCTCGAACAACTGCTGGGGTGGCACCATCTACGAGAGCTACGGCATGCGCAAGGACACTCCGACTGTGGGAATGTTCATCATGCCTAGCGACTATGTTCGCTTTTGCGGCGACCTTGACCGGTACCTGTCCGAGCCCTTGGAGTTCATCACGTCCGAGGAGTCCAAGTGGAGGGGCGTCCTGGGCGACAAGGACAACTGGGGCTCCTACCTTATCGGGCGCGTCGGCGACGTGGAACTGCATATGCTGCATCACCACGATGAGGTTACGGCCCGTCGCAAGTGGGAGAGCCGCGTCGGCCGCGTGAGACGCGATCGGCTGATTTTCAAACTGAACGACCAGAACGGCGCCACCGAGGAAGACTTGCTTGCGTTCGACGCTCTGCCGCTTGAGCACAAGCTGGTCTTTTCCGTGAGGGAGCATCCGGGCGTGAGGTGCTGCAAGCGCATCCATGGCCCTCGGGGCGCGGAGTTCATCCCGGCTTCCTGGGAGCCCTTCGGCGCCAACCGGTCGTTCAATGTGACCGACTACATTAACAGCTGCTTTAACGGCGAATAGGACCTTTTGGGGAACTGTGAGACTAGAGAACCGAGACATAATCTTCGTGAGCAACGCCCTTGCCAACGGCGGGGCGGCTCGCGTTATCTGCGTGCTGGCGGGCGAGTTTGCTGCTCGCGGGAAGCGCGTGGGCATTGCCGTGTACAACCATTACGACGGCGAGTACGCGGTTGCCGAAGGCGTTGAGAAGGAGTACGGGCCCGCGGGCAACGGGGCGGCCGCCAAGGCGCGGCGCATCGCGTGGCTGCGCGGGGTTGCTAAGCGCAACCCGGGCGCGTGCATTGTGGCGTTCGAGTACTTCGTGAACATGCAGACCGTGATCGCGTGCGCGGGGCTTGGTAACCGCGTGGTGATCAGCGAGCGCAACGACCCGGCGCGCGTGGGCAGCGGCAAGAAGACCGGCTGGTTGCGCGAGCGGCTGTACCGCCGCGCGGACATGCTGGTGTGCCAGACCGATGATGCGGCGGCGTACTTCTCGGACAAGGTGGCCAAGACGGTGATTCTGAACCCGGTTAAGGAGGGACTGCCCGAGCCATTCCGCGGGGAGCGCAGGCATGCTGTTGCTTGCTTCTGTCGGCTTGAGAAGCAGAAGAACCTGGGGATGCTGTTGCGCGCTTTCGCGGAGTTCTCGCGGACCCACGGCGACTGGACGCTTGAGGTGTATGGCGATGGCAGCGAGCGCGAGGCACTTGCGGCACTGACTGGCGAGTTGGGCGTTGGTGAGAAGGTCTCGCTGATGCCGGGGCGC
>CAVBOO010000116.1:0-4337 GCA_963597045.1 bacterium
GGCGTCGTAGGAGGAGTTAAGAGCAGTCTCGCAAGAGTCCTGAATGACGCCGATGATAAAGCCGACGGCCACAACCTGCATGGCCACGTCGTTGCTGATGCCGAAGAGCGAGCAGCACATGGGGATCAAGAGCAGCGAACCGCCGGGAACGCCGGACGCGCCGCATGCGCTTACCGCTGCAAGCACGCACAGGATAACGGCCATGACAGGATCGATGCTGATACCGAGGGTGTTGGCGCAGGCCATGGTCATCACGGTGATGGTGACGCAGGCGCCGGCCATGTTGATCGTAGCGCCAAGAGGAATCGAGACCGCATACGTGTCGCGATTGAGGCCCAGACTACGGCAAAGGTTCATGTTAACGGGAATGTTAGCCGCCGAGCTACGGGTGAAGAACGCGTAAACAGCCGAGTCCTTCAGGCAGCGCCACACCAGCGGGTAGGGATTCTTCTTAAAGGTGAAGAAGGCCAACAAAGGATTGGTGATGAAGGCGATGATAGCCATGGCAACCAGCAAAACACCGATGATGTGCCCGTACTCAACGAAAATGCTTGCACCATTTTGCGCAACGGAATCGTAAACCAAGCCGATGATGCCGAAGGGCGCGCATTGGATAATGCCGCGAACGACCTTGAGAACAGCATTGGATACGTCTTGTACGACTTTGCGAGTCGGGGTTGCCGCAGCCCTAAGCGCGATACCCAGGAAGATCGACCAGACCAAGATTCCCAAGTAATTGGCATTGGTCAACGAAAGCACGGGGTTGGTGACGCAATTGGTGAGCAGGGTCTCAACTACCATTCCCAAATCGGAAGGGGCAGCCTGCTCGACCGAGGAAGCATCCGCAAAGGTGATGGTGGACGGCATGAGGTAGCTCATCGCAACGGACACGATGCCTGCAATAAGGGTTGAGGCAACGTAGAGCACGATCACCGAACGCATGGACTTAGGCGCCTTGGCGTTAGAGAGCGCCGAGATAACCAAGAAGAAAACCAGCACGGGAGCAATAGCCTTCAGAGCACCTACGAACAAGGTGCCCAGCATGGAGATAGGCTCCATATCGGCGGGGACGAAGCCCGCATGAGCCAAGAAGCCCAAAATGGCACCGATCACAAGACCAAGAACGATGCGCAGGATGAGCGAAGACTCCGTCCATCTTTTAACGATGTTCATAAAATCGACCTTTCTATACGGGCACCTTGCCCGTCAATCTATCAGCCCTTTTTACACCATGGCCTTTACAAAACTGTTACAAACCCGCAACGGTAGCTAAATATTCGGGCAAAACCAAAGGACCGCCTCGGTGAGACGGTCCTTGGATTGAGCCTGATGCTGAAGACTTAAACGATTAAGCCTGAGCGAAAATCTCGATGGAATCACCCTCGGCCACGGTAACCATAGCCTTCTTCCAGGTGCGGGTCTTGCCAGCCGTGTAGCGAACGCGCTTGGGCTTGGGCTTGACGTTCATGGTGTTAACCTTCACGACGGTG
This sequence comes from bacterium, assembly GCA_963597045.1. Taxonomy (GTDB): domain Bacteria; phylum Actinomycetota; class Coriobacteriia; order Coriobacteriales; family Eggerthellaceae; genus Anaerotardibacter. The sequence continues at coordinate 1,491 of CAVBOO010000116.1, forward strand.
ACGCCGAAGATAGCCTGGATTGCCTGGCCGATTTCGACCTTGTTGGAATCCTTGGCAACCTCGAAGGTGTAGACGCCCTCTTCCATCTGCTCGTAAGTGTGCTCAGTGATGATCGGGCGGATGATGACTTCGCGGGGATCCTTCATTTATGCAAGCACCTCCTCGATGCGAGTACGAGCGGCCTCAGTGAGAACCAAAGCCTTGTTGTCGATGAAGTCGTAGGTGTTGATCTCGGATGCACCGATAACACGAACGGTGGGAATGTTGCGGAACGACAGGAAAGCGTTCACATCGTCATCGGCGATGATGACGGTGGCGCGACCGGTCACACCGAGGGCATTCAGGGCAGCGACGGCCTGCTTGGTAGAGGGCTTCTCGAATTTGAAGTCCTCGACTGCAACGACCTCGCCGTCGGCGAGCTTGGCGGAAAGCGCGGAGCGCATAGCCAGCTTGACGACCTTAGCGGGCACCTTGAATGCGTAGGAACGGGGATGGGGGCCGAAAACGGTACCGCCGCCGACCCAATGGGGAGCACGGATCGTACCCTGACGAGCACGGCCGGTGCCCTTCTGGCGCCAAGGCTTCTTGCCGCCACCACGAACCTGACCGCGGGTCAGGGTGTTGTGGGTTCCCTGGCGCCTTGCAGCGCGCTGGGAGCGAACCACCTCGTGCATAACATGCACGTTGGGTTCGATCTCAAAGACAGCTGCGGAAAGCTCGGCGTCGTTGACCTTCTTGCCGCTCGCGTCCTTCACTTCAATAGTTGCCATAATCTATATTCTCCTTCGCACCGTTCTTAGGCCATGCGAACGCGAACAACGCCATTCTTGCCGCCGGGAACTGCGCCCTTGAGCATGATGAGGTTCGCCTCAACGTCCACGCGGATAACTTCAAGGTTCTTGGTCGTAACGGTATCGCAGCCCATGTGACCCGGAAGGCGAACGCCCTTGAACACACGGGAGGGATAAGCGCACTGGCCAACGGAACCGGGAGCGCGATGGAAGTGCGCACCGTGTCCGCCAGGGCCACCAGCGAAGTTGTAGCGACGCATTACGCCAGCGAAGCCCTTACCCTTGGAAGTGCCGGTTACGTCAACCTTCTTCACCTCGGCGAAGTTGGCAACGGTAACCTCTTCGCCCAGGGAATGCTCGGAAGCATCGGCAACGCGAACCTCGCGAAGATGACGAACAGGCTCTACGCCCTGCTTGGCGAAGTGGCCAGCCATGGGCTTGTTGACCTTCTTTTCCTTGATGGTGCCGAAGCCGAGCTGTACAGCCTCGTAGCCATCGGTAGCTGCGGTCTTAACCTGGCAAACCTTGTTGGGCTCAGCCTTGATAACCGTAACGGGCGTAACCTGACCGTCCTCGTCGAACAGCTGGGTCATGCCGACCTTGGTACCGTAGATAGCGTTAATCATTCAGTATCACACTCCCCTACAGCTTGATCTCGATGTCAACGCCAGCAGGAAGATCGAGACGCATCAGGGAATCGACCGTGGAAGGGGTCGGGTCCAGGATGTCGATAAGGCGCTTATGGGTGCGCATCTCGAACTGCTCGCGAGAGTCCTTGTTCACGTGCGGGCCCTTTACGACGCAATACAGGTTGCGCTCGGTGGGCAGCGGAATAGGACCGGAAACCTTGGCACCCGTCTTCTGCGCGGTGTCGACGATGAGCTTGGTGGACTGATCCACGATCTCATGATCGTAACCCTTCAAGCGGATGCGGATATTCTCTTTAGCCACTTTAACCTCCATAGTGAGCGGAGCAATGCTTAGCCGCAGGGCTTAAGCGTTGCCACCCGCCTTGCTGATAATCTCTTCTGCCACGTTCTTGGGCACGGGCTCGTAGGTGTCGAACTGCATGGTATAGGTAGCACGACCCTGGGTGCCGGAACGAAGATCGGTTGCGTAACCGAACATCTGGCCCAGCGGAACCTTAGCGGAGATGCATACGGCGTTGCCGCGCTGCTCCTGGCCCTGGATGAGGCCGCGGCGGCTGGGGATGTCGCCCATGACGAAGCCGGTGTACTCCTCGGGGGTTTCAACCTCAACGGCCATAACGGGCTCGAGGATAACGGGATCGGACTTCTTCAGGGCGTCCTTGATGGCCATGGAACCGGCAACCTTGAACGCAGCCTCGGAGGAGTCGACGTCGTGGTAGGAACCATCGATGAGCTCGACCTTGATGTCCTCGACGGGGTAACCAGCCAGAACGCCGGAATTGAGCGCTTCCTGGATGCCCTTGTCGATAGCGGGGATGTACTCCTTGGGAACAACGCCGCCGACGATCTTGTTCTCGAACTCGTAGCCCTTGCCAGCTTCCTGCGGGTACATGTTGATGATGGCATGGCCGTACTGACCGCGACCACCGGACTGGCGGACGAACTTGCCCTCGGCGTTCATGACCTCATGGCCAGGACGCTCGCGGTAGGCAACCTGCGGCTTGCCGACGTTTGCCTCGACCTTGAACTCACGGAGCAGGCGGTCGATGATGATCTCCAGGTGGAGCTCGCCCATGCCGGCGATGATGGTCTGGCCGGTTTCATGGTTGGTGGACACGCGGAACGTCGGGTCCTCTTCGGCGAGCTTCTGCAGGGCGATGCTCATCTTGTCCTGCTCGGCCTTGGTCTTAGGCTCGACGGCGATGTCGATAACCGGGTCGGCGAACTGCATGGACTCGAGGATGATAGGTGCCTCTTCGTCGCACAGGGTGTCGCCGGTGGTGGTGTTCTTCAGGCCTACAACAGCCACGATGTCGCCCGCAGAGCAGTTGTCGACGTCGATACGGTTGTTGGAGTGCATCTGCAGAAGACGGCCGATACGCTCCTTCTTGTCCTTGGAGGCGTTC
>CAVBOO010000117.1:0-4332 GCA_963597045.1 bacterium
TGGCTTATCTTCGTCCTTTGAGAAGCAACCGAAAAACGCCGGCCCATGAAAAAAAGGATGGGGCGCAATGTGGTCGATGGCGTCAGTGGGCCCTTGCCCTGATTTGCCTTCAGCGCCTGCGCAGGGCGCACAAGATTCATCTGCCCCAGCAGAAGACGAGGCCTCCTCAAGCTCCTTTTCGCGCATCTCATTGAAAGCAACGATCTTGTCCACCGTCCTTTTGAGGTGGCGCAGGTCGTCCAGACCAATGAAGGCAATAAGCTCGGACATTTCCTGATCAAGTTTGCCGCGCATGGATTTTAGCCGGGTGTCGGCCAAGTCGCTTACGGCAAGAACAACGGCACGGGAGTCCCGCTCCGAACGGCGGCGCTCGATATAGCCCTTTTCCTCCAGGGAGCGAAGCACTTGCGACAAGGCACTTTTGGTCATGCAAAGCTCGCCTGCCACCATGCCCGGACGGACTTCCTCGCTTCGGCCCCAGGCCAAATAAATGCACACAAGAACGCGCATTTCGACCGGAGTCAAACCCTCAATTGCGAAACGGCCGAAATGATTGAGGCTCCTCATCTTCACGACGGAACCCAAAAGGTCCTCATAAGCGCTTTGAAGTTCCTGATCCATAGCGCTGCTCCTAGCTTACGGATGGTTCAATTTCTAAACTATCAAGATATTAAACCACTCCCCTTGCCTAAAAGAGCGGGCTGGGTTTTATCCAAAATTGCTCCAAGCTCGTAAGTCGAAGGCCTACACTTGGACAAACAGGAAACCAAAAGGAGCACACATGGACGAATGGGGCAAACGCTGGCAGCAGCTGCAGGATGCACTCCAGTACGAAATATCAGGCAAGTCCCCGCGTCCGGCGGCAAGCATGCGCACGCTCTTCGGGATCAAAAGCGAAGTCGAGGAAAAAATGGACCGCTTCGCGAGCGAGATCGAAGAGGAGCGAAAGAAGGCTCGCGAAAAGGAAGAAAACAAGGAAGCGGCAGCCAAGAACCCGACGAAAGGGACGAAGGCTAGAAACGCAGGACGATAGTCGCGCGTGGAGCCCATAGCTCAGGCATCCTGAGAACGAAAAAAGGACCCTTATTAAGGGTCCTTCATTCTTAAAACTGGCGGGATGTACGAGACTCGAACTCGCGACCTCCGACGTGACAGGCCGGCGCTCTAACCAACTGAGCTAACACCCCATGTGCTGCGACAGCAACGGTAATTATACGGGAATGAACAATTGACGCAAGAGGTTATTTTGAAGATTTTCCCCTACTTGCGGAACCGGCCATGATCGTGAAGCCCTTCTTCTTGCGAGGCTCAGCATCTGCAGCCTTGGCCTTGCCCTTTGCGAAATTGCGACCGTTGGACAAAGCGGTGCTGAAAACGGCATTTGCAACGGGGCGCGCATTCTTCGCAAGAGCGCGTCCGGCCTTAGCCACAACAGGAGCAGCCGTGGAAATCACCGTCTTGGTTGCAGGCTGGGAGGCGATGCTGGTGGCCGCCGCGACTAGCGTATCGCGCGTATGCCCGACGACGGAGGCCAAGCCGGCCGCATCGCCGCCATGCTCGAAATAGTCGAGCGCGCAACGACCGATGGCCTGCGTGCCGGCAAAGCCCATGGCGCCCTTGGCGACCCATCCGCCCACCGGCATCAGGCCGACCACGCCACGCGCAACACCACGGCATACGAAGCCTCCCGCCAAAACAGCTGCAAGCTCCTTAACGCGATCGGCGTCGAGGGGCTGGCCGTAGGCGGCAGCAATCTGCAAGACCATCTTCATCTGATTAGCGCTCATCAAGGGCATATCGGCACCAGGGACGAAAGCCACCACGCCGATACCGGCGTTCTGCACGGCCGTGGCGTTGATTGCCGCATAGGCCAAGGGGCGACGCATGAAGGGATAGGCGATGCTGAAGGCAAGATGCTTTTCCTTGGGAAGACGCTCGGCCATCCAGCGACCGATGCGATCGGCGAGCTCACCTTTGATTTCGTCGTCAAGGGCCTCCCCGTCCGCGGGAGCGATAATGTCGGCGGAATCGATTGCGTAGCCTTTTTCGTCAGCGATGCGCTGTACCACGGGAGCGGATTCCGCGACAACCAAAACAGGAGTGTCGGAAGCATTGAAGGATTCAACGACCTCGGCGACCTTTTCGCCCTCGCCGGCTGCAACGACCACCAGATCGACCTGAACCTCGGGCGAAACCATCATCGTCGGGAAGTAGCCCACCATAAGCTTGGAGTTGATGGACTCGGAGCTGAAGCCTGAGCGCACGAAGACCTGGAAATCAGGATGTGCTTGCTCGTCAATCATCACCAAAACGGAAACGGGCGTGTCCTTGGCTTTCTCGATGTCGATAGCAGCAGTAAGGACGTCCTTGATGTTGCTTACAGGAACTTTCATACCCTCCCCTTTCCTAAGCTCGCATCCTTAAAAGAGGCTGGACAACGAGCGTTTGGCGTCTAGTGGCCATTATGAACCCAAATGGAATTGATCAGCCCCACGAGGCAGAAATTCATGATCATGAACGAGGTGCCGTAGCTCATGAAAGGCAACGGGATGCCGGTGACGGGCATGAGCCCGATGTCCATGCCGATGTTCTCGAAGATCTGGAAAGTCCACAGACCGACGCAAGCCATGACGATGAGCATGCCGAACAGGTCGTTCGAGCGTCGAGCGATAAGGATGCTCGCAAGAATCAAGGCCGCATAAAGAACGATCAGGGCAACCGCGCCGACGAAGCCGAACTCCTCGGCCAGAACGCAGAACACGAAGTCGGTGGGAGCCTCGGGCAAAAATCCCAAGGTTGACTGTGTGGCGTTCATGAAGCCCTTGCCCGTAAGGCCGCCGGAGCCGATGGCGATCATCGCTTGCTGAACGTTATAGGCATCGCCCGAAGTGTCGGTGGTGGAGCCGTTCCATACCATCAAGCGTGCGCGTTGATAATCCTTCAGGCCGACGTCGGTACCGGCGATGCTGTCCAAGATGGGATCGGTCACGAAGACGAGAACGCAGAACGCCAAGCCTGCAACAACGGTGCCGACCATGAAGCGCCAATTCGCACCGCCCGCGATAAGGGTGAAGGTCGCGATAATCAGGTACACCAAGCCCGTACCGAAGTCGGGCTGCGTCATGATGGCAATGAAGGGCACTGCCAGAATAGCCACCGTTTTAAGGTATTCTCGCAGGTCGTCGAGCCTACCGCCGTAGCGCGAAACAACGGAGGCGCAAAGAAGGACCACCAAGACCTTGGCAAACTCGCCGGGCTGCAACTGAGGCAGGGGACCCAACTTGATCCATGAGGTGGCGCCCTTGTTCGAAACACCGATGAAGGGAAGGTGCGGCGATATGAGCAGCACCACGATCAAAACAAGGAACAAGGTGGTGAAGCCGCCAAGCGCATGGTAGTCGAAGCGTGAGATTCCAACTGCCAAGATCAGGCCGATGACAACACCGCTCAACTGACGCGCGAAACTGTAATCGGCATCCGCCGAGGTGGCGGAGAACTGAACGACCAAGCCATACACCACCAACACGGTAACGATGATGACGAACGGGACGTTCATGAAGCCGAAGCGCTTGGGCTTGGCGGCCTTTAAAAGCTGAGGGTCACGTGGTTGGACCGAGCTGATCTCGTTGAATTGCTGCGCCATTCACTACCCCCTATTCCTGAGAACTCGAACTGTCGCTGCTAGACGAGCTTGAGCTGCTCGTCGACGTGGAGCTTTCCTTGCTCGACTTCTTCTTTTTCTTGGCGGCCTTGGCGTAGGAGGAATCCACGATGCCGGCCTCGAAATCGTAGCCCATGTCCTTCAGGGCGGAGTCGTCGAGCTTGCCGTTCTCGTATTTCATCACGGCATCCATGACGGCGGCAGCCACAGGCGCGGCCACGCTGGCGCCGGAACCGCCCTCCTCGATGCAGACCGAAAGGGCGTAGCGCGGGTTTTTGTAGGGCGCATACATGGAGAACCAGGCGAAGTCGTTCTTGCCGGAAACCTGGGCGGTGCCGGTTTTGCCCGCACCCGTCCAGCTGTAGCCGGAGAACACGGGGATGACCGCATCTTCCTCGGTGATGACGCCGTGAAGAGCCTCGCGCATGGCCTTGAGGTTTGCCTCGGAGACCTCGGGGCGCGAGACTTCCTCGGTCGTCTCGGTCAAAACGGAATCACCGATGGAATTGCGCACCTCGTGCAGGAAGTGGGGTTTCATGAGCTTACCCGAGGCGATGGCGGCATAGGCGCGCGCCTCCTGCAGGGGGGTAACCAAAACGTAGCCCTGGCCGATAACCATGTTTGAAATATCGCCAGGGAGCCATTGCGCCTGCTCGGGGGCATCCTTGAAG
>CAVBOO010000118.1:0-4292 GCA_963597045.1 bacterium
GGCGGCTATAGGCTTGCGCAGAAAATCTTCAAGTTCAATTAATTCTGCAGCATTGTTGGATTTCAGCGGGGCACGCTTCGGCCGGCAGGTGCGAAGCGTGCCCGTTTCATTCGCGCTTATATAACTACGGTTTGATTCTTCCTTAGGGGTTCACCATGTCTTCCACCGAACATACGAAATACAGCTACCTTTTGATGCTGGGGCATCTGTCCACCGACATCAATCAGGGTGCTCTGTTGGCAGCCATGCCGTTCCTGGTTCTTAATGCTGGATTTTCCTATACCGCGGTAGCAATTCTGGTGTTTTCGTCCAACGTCGTCTCTGCGGTCGTCCAGCCTCTGTTCGGGCGTTTGGGCGACAAGATATCATGCCCTTGGATCATGAGCTGGGGCATATTCCTTGCAGGAGCGGGGATGGCGGGCGTCGGCTTGTTCGACAGCTATCCGCTGATCATCCTGAGCGGCATGGTCAGCGGTTTCGGTGTGGCTATGTTCCATCCGGAAGGCGGACGTTTGGCGAATTTGTGCGCAGGCGCGCAAAAGGGCAACGGAATGAGCATTTTCGCTGTTGGTGGAAACCTTGGCTTCATGGTGGGCCCTATGATGACCGCAGCATCCATCACCGTCTTCGGCATGGCGGGAACGGCGGTTTTCCTTATCCATTCCACCTTGTGTGCGGTGCTCCTCTTGTTCTTCGTCGCTAAATTCAAGTCTTTCGGCTTAGTTGACAGGGCAAGCGTCGCGCTGCAGGAAAAGGAGCGTTGGGGGGCCTTCGGCGCGGTCTTGGCTGCTCTGAGTACGCGATCGGTGCTGTTCAACACCCTCCTTACCTTCGTTCCCTTGTTCTTGGTTGCCAACTTGGGGCAGTCCGAGGCCTTTGCCTCGACGGCCATCACCCTGTATGCCCTCGTTGGCGCTTTTGCCACTTTCATGAGCGGCAGAATCTCTGCTCGCACGGGCGCACAGCGGCTGCTGCTTGTTGGCATGCTTGCGCTCGTGGTTATTCTGGTGAGCTTCCATTTCTGCGACTCTCTGCTTGTGGCCTTGCTTTTGCTTGCTTTGGCGGCGCCTGCGGTCAACGGCCCCTATCCGTCTTCGGTGGCGCTTGGTCAGAGCTTCGTGCCTCGGCATTTGGGCATGGCTTCCGGCTTGACTTACGGAGTGGCCGTTGGTGTGGGAGGCATGTTGAGCCCTTTGATGGGCCTTATCGGCGATTCCTTCGGTTTGACGAACGTTTTCCTTGTGGGAGCCGGTGTTGCCCTGGTGGGCGTGCTTCTTGCTGTGCTCTTGCTTAAGCTGACGGGCAATACGGTCCCAGGTAGGTCCTAGCTCTAGTTCTTATAGTCGGCGGGATTTTTGGCACTTGAGCCGGTGGTGTTGCCGTAGCTTCTGATCTCGTGTCCGAAGCGAAGCGCGCCTTCGCCGAATCTTGCCGCGATAGCGTCGCTTGCCTGCAAGAGCTTTTCGGCTTCGTCGGCACGGGCTTTAAGATTTGCGTTAATTTTTTCATTGTTGCGCGTGGCTGCTATGTCTTCGGGCATCTCGAACAGGGCCTCCTGCGCCGGGGCGTCTGCATCGAATCCCGATACGCCAACTCCCACCAGTCTGATCGGCACGCCTTCGTGCCATAGCTCGTCAAGCATGCTGTTCAGGATGGGAAGCCAGCTAAGCTCGTTATTGCCCAGGTCGACCACGCGTCGTTGGCAGGTGCGGATTTTAAGGTTCTCGTAGCGCAGTTTCAGGTGTAGGGTGCTGCCGTTAATCTTTCGGCGCCTAAGACGTCTGCCGACTTTGTGCGCCATTGTCGTCATGAGAGCCTCGACGTCTCGGCGACAGCTCACGCTTTCAGAGACGCTGATTTCATTGCTGATGGATTTGGCCTGTTCATTGTCGGGGCTCACCGCGCTGTCGATGCCAAGAAGGCGATTGCGCATGAGCTGGGAGTTTTTGCCGAACACCGAGCGAAGCACGTCTTCGTCGGCGTTAGCCAGCTCTCCAAGCTTGCGGATACCGAAATCGCGGAGCCGCTTCTGCGCAACCGGACCGATTCCGCTCATCTCGCCTACAGGTAAGGGCTTGAAGAACTCGGCCTCCGTTCCCGGCCAAACTACGGTAACCCCATGCGGCTTTTCCATGTTCGAGGCGATCTTGGCCACCGACTTGGAGCTGCCGAGGCCTATCGAACAGCTGATCCCGAGCGCATCCACCCGTTCTTGGATCCTCTTTGCCACGAAGACCGGGTGATATCTGTTGACGCGAGTTGGGCTTACATCAAGGAAGGCCTCGTCAATGCTCACCTGCATGAGTTTCGGGGATTCGTCGTAGAGGATGCCCATCACTTTGTCGGAAAGCTCGCGATAACGTGAGAAGTGCCCCTCGGTCCAGATTGCATCAGGGCATAGTCGCGCCGCTTGGCTTGAGGGCATGGCGGAGTGGACGCCGTATTTGCGCGCTTCGTAGGAACAGGTTGAAACGATGCCGCGCTTCATAGGGCTGCCGCCCACGATGACGGGCTTGCCCTTCCATTCGGGGTGGTCAAGCTGTTCGACCGAGGCGAAGAACGCGTCAAGATCTACCAGGAGTATGGCTGGACCCTTCCAACTTGGAAGCGAGGCCGCCCAGGCATCCAATGCTGGCTTATCTTCCGGCAGCTTGAAACCGCCGAAGCTCGCGTGAACTCGGTCGCTTTCGGAGATATGCGCATGCTCTTTTCCCATAGGAAAAGGATACCCCATCCGCCCATGGACGCTTTCGCACAAGGGCGGATGATGGTGTTCGCTCTAGAGGTCGTCGTCGGGCAACTGCATGCCGTCAGGCTCGGCTAAGGAGGCAGCTATCTGGCTGCGACGTGCGCTGTAGGCGGCGAAGCCGGCACCTGCGGCACCGAGGGCAAGCCCAAGCAGGCCTTGGGGTAGATGATCTGCCGTATCGGGCATCAGCTTGCCATTTTCGCCGGTGCTGTCCGTGCCATTTTCGTTGTTGGTTTTGCCGCTTGATTTCTGTTCATCGCCTTTATTGGAAAGGGTGTGTACTTCTCCGGATTCAAGCGCTTCATCCGGCGTGGCGCCTGGGAAATTGAGCGTTGCTTCGGGGCAATCGTCGAGCTTGAGGCTGTAACTGGAAAGCTCGGACGCCTTCACGTCCATCGGGTTGATAACCTCGATATCGGAGATGCCGATGCGCACCGTGCGTTTGTCGTGCCAATCGTCGGGGATGCGGAATTTCATACGGTAGGTTTCGGAGTCGCCGGGCACCAGAACCCCCAGGCCGTCGTCGGCAACGAGCTTGCTCTTTGTAAACGATTTGGGCAGGCTCTTGGTGTTGTAGCCGCAATCGGGCGAGATGTTGCGCGCGCTTTTCAGCATGTCTTCGCCGAAGCTCAGGTGCTTGCTGTCCACCTTGTTGCCGTCCTCGTCGTAGAGAGTGAAGGTGGCCGCGGTTGCTACAAGGTTGCCATCGTTGCGAAGCTTGATCGCGAAAACATTGTCCTCGCCGGACATGGCAAAGGCGTCCGCGCACGAGATGGAAAGAGGCGTGAGGCATTTGAGCACGGGGACGCGTATGTCGTAGATGTCGGTAAGGCTTTGGTCGATGTCCGTGATGGTACTTGCCAAAAAGCTCACGTAGCGATCGTTCACCGTGGTGGCGGCAAGCCCGTCGATGATATGGTCGACCTCGGCGAAGATGAAGGGCTCGGTGAATAGATTGTCCACTTTGGCCACGGCCATGATGCGATGGCGATGTTCAACCACGTCGCCATCTTCCAAGACGTTGCCGTATTTGTCGTATTCCTGGTTGACCTTACCGTCGGTGTTCTCGACGAAGAAAAGGTAGTGCCCTTGCCCGTCGGGGACGAAGTCGGCGACCGCTCCCTTCTTGGGGCCTATCTGCGTGAAGCTCACCGACCCTTTTTCCTTCGGATCGAAGTCCAAAAGGAACAGGCCGCTCGTTTCCGGCTCGTCGCCGTTTTGCATTTTGCAGGTGGCCACAAGTTGGCCATCCGAGCCCCAGGGGTAGAGCTTGCAGATCTTCATCGTTTCGCTGTAGACGTTTGCAAGCTCGCTTTCGACGAAGGCCTGGAATTTGGTCGAGTCGTGGTTTGCATAGTGGGCCTCGAGCTTGCAGATGCCGTTGATATCCTCACCGGTGTAGGCGAAGGTGGCACGTCTGAGGTTGGCTACCGAGCCGTATTCCCATTTGTAGTCGCTATCGTCGATTTTGACTGGAAGCAGACATACGTCGTTCAAGGCGTTTTGCCCCCTTAGGTTTATCACTTGGGTGCTCAGCCTGAAC
>CAVBOO010000119.1:0-4276 GCA_963597045.1 bacterium
CGCTCGGCCTTGCTCAATCGCTCGGGAATCCTCACGTCAACATGAACGTACATATCGCCACGGGAATCTTGGTTCAAGCGCGGCATGCCCGCATTGCGTACCCGCACGACCTGGCCGTACTGGCAGCCTTCAGGAATCTGAACCTCGACCTTCTCATCCTCAAGGATGCCATCGACCTCGATCTTGGAACCAAGGGCGGCCTGAACCATGCTGATGGCGGTCGAGCAATGCAAATCGTCGCCATCGCGCTCGAACAGCTCATGCTCCTGAATGCGAACCGTGACCACCAAATCGCCCGAGGCGGCACCACGCACGCCAGCCTCGCCGTAATCCTTCAAGCGGATGGACTGACCGCTATGAACGCCGGCGGGAACCTCAACTCCCAGGCGCTGACGATCGGGCACGCGACCCTGACCTTCACATTCGGGGCAAGGATTCTCAACGGTTTTACCCGTGCCGCCGCACTTCGTGCAGGTGGAAGCGGACTGCATGGCGCCAAGGAAAGTTTGCTGAACGGTGACGACACGCCCCTGGCCCTTGCATTCGGGGCAGGTGACCTCTTTACCGTCCTCAGCCAAACCGCTTGCGTTGCAATCCTCGCAAGGCGTAAGGCGATCGTAGACGATCTCTTTGCGGACGCCGCTTGCGGCTTCTTCCAAGGTGATACGCAGACCAACGGACATATCGCGACCCTCGCGGCGAGCAGGCCTTCCTCCGCGCGCTCCGCCGGAGCCACCGAAGAAGGAGCTGAAGATGTCGCCCATCCCGAAGCCGCCGCCGAACAAATCCTCAAGATCAACGTAGGATCCGCCACCCGCAGCACCGCCTACCGTGCCGAAGCGATCGTATTGGGAGCGCTTGGCGGGATCGGAAAGCACGTCGTAGGCCTCGTTGAGCTCTTTGAAGCGCTCTTCGGCGTCAGGTTCCTTATTGACGTCGGGATGAAGGCTGCGCGCCTTCTTGCGGAAAGCCTTCTTGATCTCGTCGTCCGATGCGTCCTTGCCGACGCCAAGAATCTCGTAGAGGTCCTTATCTGCCATGTGCGTTGATCACTGTCCTTTTCGTATCTGAATGCTAAACAAAGTGCTTTATATCCAATAACGCCTTGGCTACCAATTGCCCAAGGCCCTCTTCGCCGCATGAACAGCGGCGATGACTTGAGAGTAGTTCATGCGCGTGGGGCCCAAGATCGCAACGACGCCCCGAGAGTCGCCTTCGCCGAAATGGCTTGCCACCACGGAAACGCCGTTGAGCTCCTCGGCGCCGTTCTCGTGCCCGATGCGCACAAGGGGTCCGTCCTGGCTCACCGCTTCGTCGTAAACCTTGAGCAAGATGGTGTCATCCTCCAACTTGGACAAAAGAGGAAGAAGGCTCGCTGAGGCGCTGAACTCCGGCTGGGTCATAAGGTTGGCCATACCCAGCTGATAAGGGCGCCTTCCGCGATAGCTGGTCAAGCACGCGGAAAGCTCGCGAACGAGCAAGGCGAACAAGGGATCTGAGGCTATCTCGGCATCCAAATCGTCCGCATCGTGCTTGCGCTCAAGATAGCGCGAGTTCACAAGATTGTTGAGCTTTTCCTGAACACGATCAATGGCATCCGCATCAACAGCCTCGGGCAGATCAACGTTACGATCGAAAACCTCGCCTTCAGGACTTACCGCAACCAAGATCAAACGCCGAGGACCAAGCAGCACCAAGTCAACCACTTTCACGTGCAAGGCCAATGCACGTGGCGGAACAACCATGGCAAGGCAGTCCGTCAAACGCGAAAGCGCAAGCGAAGTGCGCTCGATAAGATCGTCGAGCTCTTGCGCAGTAGACCTAAGCTCATCAAGAGGAAGCCTGCCAACATCGCCTTTCCAGTGGGCAAGAAGCTCATCCACGAAAACGCGATAACCCAAATCGGTGGGGATCCTGCCCGCAGAGGTATGAGGTTGAGTAAGATAGCCCTCCTCCTCCAAGCGGGAAAGCTCGTTTCGGATTGTGGCGGAACTGCAACCGAGCTCGTAATTGTCGAACAAGGTCTTCGACCCAACGGGGAGTGCCTTGCTCACGTACTCCTCGATCAAAGCACGCAAAACCAGCTGACGACGATCCGAAAGCATTTCCACCTCCCACTACGTACTCGTTGCAAATATTCAAGCAAAGGTGATTTTAGCAGTCTCAACCCTCAAGTGCTAACACCTATGAATAAGAAGCACAGCGTATGCAAACAGCCAAGCGCTACAGTGCCAGATCGAGTATGCGACCGTACATCTGATTGCCCAACAACCAGCCCTTTTCAGTTGGAACGAAAAATCCATCCACATAACTTGCATAGCCGTCATCGACCAAGGATTCAAAAACATCCCAGGCATCAGGCAGGCTGAAGCATGCCCTGACAACATCGTCGCCCGAAACGCCGGCGGTACGGCGCATGCCAAGCATCAAATCCTCGGCAACTCGCTGATCATGGGATATGCGCTCGATCGCGCCCTCCTGATCGTAGCGAACGCGACACGAGGCGTCCTGTTTCATGCCAACCGCTCCCCTGCCCAAGCCCAGATAAGGAACCCCGGTCCAGTACGCCTGATTGTGACGACAGGCGCCACCGGGCTTCGCATAGCTTGCCACCTCATAGCGCTTAAAACCAGCAGCCTGGCAGTCCTTGGCGGCAAGCTGCATCATCTCGCAAGCAAGATCATCGCTTGGATAAGGCAAAAGCCCTGCCTCAACTGATGCATCGAGCAGGGTGCCCTCCTCCAAAGTAAGCGGGTAAACGCTTATATGGTCGGCGCCGCACGAAAGAGCGCGCTCCAAAGATGTTTGAAAACTGGCCATGCTTTGATTGGGCAGGCCGCACATCAAATCGACGCTCACATGCTCGAACCTTGTAAGTGCACAATCGATGGCGCGAAGCGCATCTTTTGCCGAATGAATGCGACCGAGCATGGCAAGCTCGTCGTCGTTGAAGCTCTGAACGCCCAAAGACAAACGGGTAACGCCCAAAGCGAAAAGATCTTTAACCATAGGAGCAGTAAGGCTGTCAGGGTTGGCCTCCATGGTGAACTCGACGTCGGGCTCCACCCGCATCGATAAGTTAAGAGTGTAAAGAAGGCGGGTCAGGCGACGAAGGCCCAGATAGCTTGGTGTCCCACCGCCCAGATATATGGTTTTCACATCTTTAAGAAGACCGAGCGCGGATGCCTTGCGGATATCCCGCTCAAGGGCTTCCACGTAAGCATCAAGCCGCGAGTCGTCCGAGCAGGCCGCCTCGGTGGTGAAATCGCAGTAAGCGCACCTTTTGCGACAAAAAGGTATGTGAAGGTAGAGGGCGCCGTAGGGTTCATAACCTTCATCGAGCGCCCAAATAGGTAGCTCGCTATCGTCGGCGCGTACGGAGCTCGTGGAAAGCGAAGCGCCCATCAGCGGTTCAGCTCCAAAAGCTCGTCGAACAAAGCTTCAAAGTCCTCGTAGCTTTCAGCCTGATTGATCTTGCCGCGAATCTTGGGCGCACCGTGCAGACCAGCGCAGTACCACATAGCATGCTTACGCATCCTGACGATGTTGCGCCCGCAGCGCTCGGAAAGCAGTCGCGCATGACGCTTGGCCATGCTAACGCGCTCCTCGATGCACGGCGCCGGGACAGCTTCGCCCTTATCCAGGGCGGAGCGAATATCGGCGAAAATCCAAGGATTGCCCTGAGCGCCGCGGCCAATCATCACAGCCTGGCATCCGGTTTCCTCGAGCATGCGCGCAGCATCGACTCCGCAGGCGACGTCACCGTTGCCGACGACGGGAACGGAAACCGCATCAACCACTCGGGCGATTACGCCCCAGTCGGCGCTTCCGCGGTAAAATTGCTGAGCATAGCGGCCGTGAACGCACAAAGCGTCGGCACCTGCCCTTTCCAGGCGGCGGGCGAACTCCGGAGCGCTTTCCTGGTCCATCTCGTAGCCCCGGCGGAACTTCACCGTAACCGAGCAATTCACCTGATCTTTAACGGCGGCCACGATGGACGCGGCAAGCTCAGGGTCGCGCATCAGGGCGGAACCGTCGCCCTTGCCGGCGATCTTTCGAGCGGGACAGCCCATGTTGATGTCGATAGCGAAAAGGCGATCGCCCAGTAAACGCTCGATAGTACGTGCCTCGGAAGCCATGGTCGAAGGCTCATGGCCGAAAATCTGCACGCTCACCTTCGACTCAAGCGGCGAGAGCCTCATCAAGTCCTGGGTTTTGCGGTTGTTATAGCTCAAGGCCTTGGCGGACACCATCTCGGTATAGGTAAGCTCGGCAC
>CAVBOO010000120.1:0-4259 GCA_963597045.1 bacterium
AGCCAGCTTACCTACCTCATGTTCATCCGCTCGCTCGACGAGAAGGAGCTCGAATCCGAGCGCATGGAGCAGGTGCTCGGCGTCGCTCAGCCCCGCATCTTCCCCGAGACCTATCGCAACGCCTACGGCGCGCAGATCCCCGGCGAGCAGCTTCGCTGGAGTCGGTTCAAGGACAAGCCCGCGGCCGAGATGTACCGCGTCGTGAGTGAGTTCGCGTTCCCGTTCATCAAGGAGCTCGGCGACGGCTCGGCCTTTTCGAAGGCCATGGAGAGCGCCACTTTCGGCTTCCCGGCGGGCAAGCCGGCGCTCCTGGAGAAGGCCGTGGACGGCGTGGAGGGCCTGCTTGCGGAGTTCGACGAGCACATCGGGGACTTGGGCGACCTCTACGAGTACATGCTCTCGAAGCTGTCCACCGCCGGCACCAACGGCCAGTTCCGCACGCCGCAGCACATCCGAAAGATGATGGTGGCCATGATTGACCCGAAGCCCGGCGAGCTCATCTGCGACCCGGCCTGCGGTACCGCCGGCTTCCTCATATCGGCCGCCGAGCACATCCGCGACGGCCACGAGTCGTCCATGTCGTCCGAGCAGTGGGACTGCTTCACGGGTGCGGGCAAAGGCGAGCCGCAGTTCAGCGGCTTCGAGATGGACCAGACCATGCTGCGCATCTCCACCATGAACCTGATGCTGCATGGTGTTGAGGCGCCCGACGTGCGCTACCTGGACTCCATATCCAAGAGCAACACCGTCTGCAACAAGTACGACGTGGTGCTGGCGAACCCGCCTTTCACCGGGTCGGTCGACGTCGAGGACATCGACAAGAGCCTGCGCGGCATAGTCGACTCCAAGCAGACGGAGCTGCTCTTCGTGGCGCTGTTCTTGCGCATGCTCAAGATCGGCGGGCGCTGCGCGTGCATCGTCCCCAACGGCGTGCTGTTCCGCAGCAACTCCAAGGCCTACGGCCAGCTGCGCCGCGAGTTGGTGGACAACCAGAAGCTCGAGGCAATCATCTACATGCCGAGCGGCGTGTTCAAGCCGTACTCCGGGGTGAGCACCGCCATACTTGTGTTCACGAAGACCGACGCCGGGGGCACCGCCGCCGTGTGGATGTACAACATGGAGGGCGACGGCTTCACGCTCGACGACAAGCGCGACGTTGACGAGAGGCACGACGACATCCCGGACATCCTGGCGCGCTGGGCGAACCTTGAGGCGGAGAGGGGCCGCGAGCGCACAGAGAAGAGCTTCCTGGTTCCTAGGGCCGAAATCGTTAGCAACGACTACGACTTCAGCTTCAACAAGTACACGAAGACGGAATACGAGCGCATAGAGTACCCGCCGATCGAGGAGATACTGGCCGACTTGGACGATCTCAACCGGCAGATGACGGAAAGTCTCGCAGAGCTGCATCGCATGCTCGGCGGTGATCGCAATGAATAACAAACCCCGATTTGTCGGGGAATGCAAGCGGGTGAAGCTGAGCGATATTTGCTCTAAGGGCAAGTCGTCGCTGAGACAGAAAGACGTCTTCGACGATGGCCCGTATGCCGTTTATGGTGCTTCTGGAATCGTCGGAACGATGGGTGAATACCAAAATGATGCTCCTTATATTGCCGTGGTTAAAGATGGCGCCGGCGTAGGCCGCGCCAATGCTTGCGAAGCCAAAACCTCGGTCTTGGGAACCATGCAAGCGCTTCTGCCGAACTCAAACGTTGAGCGCGATTACCTGCTGCATCTCGTAAGGTCGTTGCATCTTGGCAAGGGCTTTTCAGGTTCGACCATTCCTCATATCTATTTCAAGGATTACGGGAAGCTTGATGTGCCACTTCCTTCTGTGGACGTCCAGAAGCAAATCGTTGCTCAGTTCAATGCGATTGAGCAGCAGATTGCTCAGGCTGAAGCCCAAATAGAGAAGCTTGATCAGCTCGTCAAATCCCGGTTTGTCGAGATGTTCGGGGATCCCGAAAATAATCCACACGCCTTTGAGAAATGCGCCCTTGGCGACATCTTGTCTGTTATGCCCTCTAATGGCCTTTACAAACCGCAAAAGGAATATGTGCAAGATAGCTCAGGTTATCCCATTATTCGCATTGACTCATTCAGGCGTGAGGGCCCGGATTTTGCACGGCTTAAGAGATTGAATTGCACGAAAACGGAGCTGGATCGCTTTGGAGTTCATGAGGACGATATCGTGATCAATCGAGTTAACAGCGTTGGCTGCATGGGTAAGACTATGCTGGTAAGTTCAATACCTGAGCCGACGGTATTTGAATCTAACATGATGCGCCTGCATGCAGACGAGTCCAGAATGATTCCTCGCTTTATGAGTGCGCAGATGACAAGTGAGTTTTCGAAGTCGTATTTTGAAAACAATGCGAAGCGAGCTATTGGTCAAGCAAGCATCAACCAGACAGATGTTAAAAGGCTTCCAATGCTCGTTCCGCCGATTGAAACTCAACGCTCTTATCTAGACTTCGCCTCCCGGGTCGACAAGCCGCGGTTTATAGCTCAGCAGCAGATCGAGAAACTCCAGATGCTTTATGACAGCCTTGCGCAGGACTACTTCGCTTAGTCGGTAAAGGAAGGACGCGGACATGGATTCCAAAAAAGAGATTCGCGCAAGCGCGGCTGAATACCTTACCTATGTTGCCGCGACCGGCAACAGCCAAGACAATATAGAGATGCGCTACGAGGATGAGAACATTTGGCTCACGCAGAAGATGATGGCGGCGCTGTACGATGTGGGGCTGTCGACGATAAGCGAGCACATCAAGAAGGTGTATGACGACTCGGAGCTTACGGAAGAGGCAACTATTCGGAAATTCCGAATAGTTCAAACCGAAGGGTCCCGCCAGGTAGCTCGCGAGCTTAATCACTACAACCTGCAGATGATCATCGCCGTGGGCTTTAAGGTGAACAACCCTCGTGCTGTGCAGTTCCGCAAATGGGCCAACATCATCGTAAAAAGCTACACCATCAAGGGATGGGTAATCGATGACGAGCGCTTGAAGAACGGTGGCAGCGTGCTCACGCAGCATTATTTTGACGAGCTGCTTGAGCAAATTAGGGAGATTCGCGCCTCTGAACGCAGGTTTTACCAGAAGGTCACGGATATCTATGCCACGGCTGTCGATTATGACAAAAGTGCCGAGACCACCAGGACGTTCTTCAAGACCGTTCAAAATAAGATGCATTACGCCGTGCATCGTCACACGGCGGCGGAGCTCATCGTCGAGCGCGCCGACGCGAAAAAAGAGCATATGGGGCTCACCACGTGGGCGACTGCGCCAACGGGGAAGATCGTGAAGACGGATGTTTCCGTGGCGAAGAACTACCTGAGCGATAAAGAGTTGTCGTTTCTTAATCGCCTTGTGTCGATGTACCTTGACTATGCCGAGCTTCAAGCTGAGCGTCATATCCCCATGACCATGCAAGACTGGGCGAAGCGCCTTGACGGCTTTTTGGAATTCAACGGCACCGAGCTTTTGGTGGGCGCTGGCAAAGTGAGCGCAGAAAAAGCAAGGCTCCATGCGGAAAGCGAGTTCGAGAAATATCGGATTATGCAAGACAAGCTTTTCGTGTCCGATTACGACAGGTTTTTGCTGGAGCTTGAGCAGCAGCTTGAAAACGGCGATTCTGCGGAATAGGGGGCGCTAGATGAACTTCGACTTCCTTAACGAGCAAAACGATTACTACGAGCTTTTTGCCGATGCGTGCATAGAGGCCGAGAAAATCTTCGCGACGTCACCGGCTATGTGCGCAGTGGGTTGTCGTAAGGCGCTTGAACTTGCCGTTAAGTGGGTTTATGCCGCCGACTCTTCTATCAGGATGCCTTACAAGGACAATTTGGCGTCCTTGCTTCATGAGCCTTCGTTCAGGAAGTGCTTAGACGAGCGGGTATGGCGCCCCCTGCTCGGCGTTAACAAGCTGGGCAACCTCTCTGTCCACACTGAGATGAAGGTCACCCCAGCTGACGCCGTCTTATCGCTGCGCAGCCTCTTCAACTTCGTCGATTGGATCGATTACTGCTACGGCCCCAACTACGTTGAGCGCGCCTTCGACGAAAAGAAGATCCCGGCGAGAGGCGTGCCGCTTACCAAGCAGCAGGTGGCCGCCATCAAAGCGCAGGGTGCGCTCGTTGCCAAGCAAGAGGACGAAATCAAAGCGCTCGAGGAGCAGGTCGCCAGCATGAAGGAGCAGCTGGCGGCGGTGCGCGAGGCCAACGAGGCGTCGCGCGTCTTCGACCCCGAGGATATATC
>CAVBOO010000121.1:0-4249 GCA_963597045.1 bacterium
GCGTAGCTTGACGCCGGTGGGGCGGGGATGCGCACGCTCGCGTATTCGACGACACCGGCGGGCTTCGCTGCACGGGTTGGTGCTGCTTCTTCAAGCATTCCCTCGTTTGCCGCTTTAAGGAGTGGGGTCATTTCCTCGCGCCAGCGTTTGCTTAGGCGATCAAGCTGCCAGGCGGCGTTTGCGGGACTGGTGGACGGCAACACGCCGGCCTCAAGGCCGACTTGCCACTGCAGGTATTTGCGGTACAGGCGCCCCGCTGTGTTGCCATTGCAGATCACGGCGCCGACGGGCGCTGCCCCAAGGATGCGCTCGATCTGTGCGGGCACCACGTTTTTGATGCTTGCGTCGCTTGAGTCTTTGATGTCGCAGGATTCGATGGCATCCCATAAGGCAATGCCATGGGTGAGCAAGAGTTCTTTTTTGGCGCTGATGGATTGCTCCAGGCTTGCGGGTTTGCCTTTGAAGAGGTCGCCTTCGTTGGGCGGCACCGGAGCGTTCAGGCAGCTTGCCAGAACCTGCCAGAAGCGGTTATGCGGGTTGCCGTAGTAAAAGGTGTTTTTGCGCGACTGAACTGAAGGGAACGAGCCCAAAATCAGGATGCGAGAATTTTCGTCGAACACGGGGTCGAAGCCGTGCGATATGTGTCGGTAGCTTGCCATGTGAGCACTATATCTAAATAAAATATTAGGAAGTTAAGCCTAACTGGATTAAACGCCTTCCTTATCGTTCCTGAATCTGCTTGCCGGTAAGGTGCTCGATGTACATCATGTAGAGGAACATGCCTTTGGCGGACTGGGCGATCACCTTATCGATCTCTTCGTCGTTTGGATAATACTTGCGTGCCATGTGTCGCACACCTTCGCTTGCTTGCTCCAAATCGTCGACAAGGGAGCAGCGCCCGAAGGCGACGACGCTTTGAACGTAGGGCGCCCACGCCTGCGCGGCGTCGATGTGCTCGTTCCCGTATACCGTGAAGCACACTTTGTCCGAGCGTTTCAGCGCATCGACCTTATGACCCGCCTTGGACCCATGGAAATAGATTTTGTTCGCCTGCGCATCGTACAGATAGTTGATTGGGAAGGCATAGGGGTAGCCGTCGTCGCCGTTAACGGCCAGCACGCCGCGGCGCTCCTTGAGCAGAAGCTCCTTGGCGGCTTCCTCGGATATCGTGCGGTCTTTTCTTCTTATGGGTCTGAACATGACGTTCCTTTCGCGTTTCGCGAGTTTTCGCCGAGCGCAATCCGCTGTGAGACTCGGCTCTTCATTGTTTTTTCGTTTGAGGCAAGCGCAGGTGCGAATCTTTATTCGGAGCAGGTCGCTTTCGCGTTGTTTTCGAAGTTGAACAGACCGTCGTTTTTCTCTTCGAGCGCCTTGATCATGTGGAAGGTGTACTCGTTGAAGGGGGTGGGGATGCCGAGTTCGCGCCCCATGCGCATCAGTGCTCCGGAGAACATGTCGACCTCGGTGTGCCTGCCGGCGTCCAGGTCCTGCAAGGTTGAGTAGCGCGCTGTCGGCGGGACGGCGCTGCCGGTTTCCGATGAGGAGTCGGCTTTGGACAAATCGATGCCCTTGGCTTTAGCGATGGCCATAAGCTCGGACTCGAGCCCGGAGCGGATGGCGGCAACGTGTTGGCTGCTGATATAGCAGCCAACGCCCACACCCAGTATCGCCTGCGGTAGATTGTTGCAGACGTTGAGCCGAAACTTGCTCCAGATTTCCTCGTTGATGAATTCCGTGGATCGATGGCGCAGGCCGGCCTCGGTGAAAAGGGATTCGATGGCCTTCACGCGCTCGCTTTCAAAGGGAGCCTTCTGCTCTCCGAAAACGATGCCCTTGGTGGTTTCCGGATCGAAGGAGAAGCCCTCGCCCTGGCGGCTCGAGGCGATTTTGATGAGCGCGGGAAGGACATGGCTTTCGCCTATGGTTTTGCCGATTGCTTCTTCGCTTTCGATGCCGTTCATCAGGCTCATGACTGTTGTATCGGGGCCTGTGACCTCGCGGATGGAGTCGAGTGCCCCTTCAAGGGCTCCGTATTTCAGGCAGACGATAAGCAGGTCGACGCCATGCACCTCGGTTGGCGTGAGAACCAAGGGCTTAAAGCGCTCTCCGTTCACAACGATCCCGTTGGCCTTCAGGCGCTCGGCGCGCTCGCCGCTGGCAACGAGGGATAGCTCAACGTCCTTGCAGCGGGAGATTCCCCAAATCGGATACGAGCCGACAGCGCCTGCTCCTAAAACGGCAACGCGTGAGATTCTCATCGATGGTCCTCCTGTTGTTGTGCGTGGGCTTTCGCGTTAGCCTCGTCGATGAGGCCGTAAATGCCCCGAGTGGCTACTTTGTCCATATAGGCCATCTTCTCGGGCGGTAGGGGCATGCCGTCTTCAGCCCATTTGATGATCATGTTCCCCACGGCCTGAGAGGTGTAGCGTTCGATGAAGTCGAGCGCGTCGGGGTCGAAGGTCAGGCTGTCGCCCATGTATTTGGCGATAAGCATTTTCCAGCTGTCGAGGTTGCGCTTGCGCATGTAATCGCGCAGCGAGTTTTGTCCGCGCCGTCGCACGGCTTGCGTGTAAAAGCTCCTGTCGGCGTACATCTTTTCAAGGCATTGCTGCGTGATGCCGGACCAGGTTTCGTCATGAGTGTTTATGTAGCGCTGGAGCGGCTCGATGACATCGGTTTCGAAAGTCCAGTTTATAAGATCGTATATATCAAGGAAGTGGTTGTAGAAGGTTCCGCGGCTCATGCCGCAGGCGTCCACAAGCTGCGTTACCGAGATGGTCTTGAGGTCGTGCGTTGCGGAAAGCTCCTTCAAAGCGCGTGACATTTCACGTTTCATGAGGTCGTTTCGGCGCATGTTAGATCCTTTTCTTGCTGGCCCCTCTTAAAGGGATTGTAAAGCTAAACAGGCGATAGGGCACTGTTCGCATGGTGAACAATCGACATGAACATGTTCAAGTTCTGTACTTCCTGTCTTGATTGCAAATCGATTTTTCCCTGGTGAGCGTATAGGTTTTTACTTGTGAAAGCGTTGCGGCGCAGAGGTGCCGCTTTTCGCATTGGTTTTTTGTTAAGGAGGAAAACCATGGAAGACTACAAGGGGAAAGTCGTCGTTATCACCGGTGGAACCACGGGCTTAGGGCATGCCCTTGCCGATATTTTGGGCGAACGTGGCGCACGCGTGGTGATCACCGCCCGCACTGCCTCGAAAGGTGAAGCGGTGGAAGCCGAGCTTAAGGACAAGGGCTACGACGTCAAGTTCATTCAGCAGGACATCACTTCCGAGGATGGTTGGAAGAAACTCGCTTTCGCTGTTAAAGGCGAGTACGGTCAGGTTGACTACCTGTTCAACAACGCGGGCGTCATGTTGCAGCCTAACGCGCTCATGAAAACCACCATCGAAGATTGGAAATGGATCGTCGATACGAACTTCTGGGGTTCGCTGTACGGCTTGCGCACCTTCAGCGGGCTCATGTTCACGCAGGAGACGGGCGGCCGCATCGTGACAACGGCCTCGACCGCCGGCGTGTCGGCCTTCAGCGGATGGTCACCCTATTCGGTGACCAAGACCGCTCTTGTGCGCTTGTGCGAGTGCTATCAGGCGGAAGCTCTCAAGTTCAACCTGGACAAGGTGAAGTACAACGTCTCGCTGCCCGGCGTCTTTGAGAGCGAGATAGCCAATTCAACGCTCCGTCGTGGCGATAAATATCACAACATCGCAGGTGATGGCAAGGAAATGCCCGTGTCTCAGGCCCATACCGAATCGGGCGATCGTTTGGGCATGCTCACTGCGAAAGAAGTCGCAACCATTGTGCTCGACCAGATTGACGAAGGTCGCTTCTACCTGCTTCCTCATGCCGATTTGACCGAGCGCGTGGTAAGCACCGAGGCCGAGGCCTTGAACAACAACGGCCAGCCTTGTGACCAGGCGGTAGTCGATTTCGCCTTCTACGCGGAAAAGCTTGCTGCGCAGGGGATCACGGGCGGCGGCGACAACGTGGACCGTCTGACCATGAAGGCCTAACGCTGAATTCAGTACGGGCGTCGGACTCCCCGGTGATGTTCGGCGCCTGGATGCTACAAGGAGGATTGAAAATGTCGATATTCTTAAACGATGAAATGGAGCTGCTGCAGGAAAGCGCGCGCGAATTTGCCGAGCGCTACGTGGCGCCTGCTGTTGAGGGCATGGAGTCCGACAACGTATTTCCGCGTGAGCTGTATTTGAAGGCCGGCGAGTTGGGCTTCTTGGGGT
>CAVBOO010000122.1:0-4214 GCA_963597045.1 bacterium
GGTTCTAGGTTTGCGGGTCAAAACCGCTGGCTTCGGGTTTGTCGTGCTTGGGTTTAAAGAATAAAACCCGCAAAGTTCGTAACCTAGCCGAACTAGCTGGATGAGATTCAGCTCGTTGGCTGCCTCGCGGAACGTGAGCTCGGGGCAGCTGACAAAGATGCCCTCGTCGAATTTGAGGAAAGACGATTGCGAAAGATCGCGTTTGGTGCAATGAGTAACGAAAAGAGGGGATTTGCGCTTGCTCCGATAGTCCGCAACTTCTATGTGAAGGGGCATGCTCAGTTCGAGCCCTTCGGCATCGATTTGCTTCGTCGGGAGGGGGCTTGTGCTTCGGTTTTGCTGAGGCAGGGCCTTCGATGGCCGGCACGAGTCAAGGTCGTGCAATCTCCAAAATTCCAGGGCCGATTTATGTCCTATGAAAATATTCACAGGATCATTTTCCGCACGACTGCTAAAGCTTCCATGAAGGCGGACCGAAAAGGGCTAGAGCTAAAGAAGAAAAAAACCTGAGGAAAAGCTGAAGGGTTTTTGCGATGTAATGCCGTGCGGGAGAATGAGCCGCCCTAATTCTGTGCGGACGAAGGATAGAGCGCGCGGCCGGCCGGCCCCTGCTTGCGCAAGCAGCCAGCCGCCAGCTCCCGCTTCCGTGGCCAGTCGCCGGATCCCTCGCCCTACGAACGTTAGGCCAGGCGCTTCATGAGCTCCATGACGAGTTTGGCGCTTTCGTGGGCGGCTTTCTTCTCGAAGGTGGGGTAGTCGACGCTCGAGCTGCCGTCGGCCTTGTCGGAGATGGCGCGCACGATGGCGAAGGGCACACCGGACAGATGGCATACCTGTGCAATCGCGGCACCTTCCATCTCGCAGCAACTAGCACCGAAAAGGCTGGTGATGCGTTCTTTTTCCTTGTCGCTGCAGACGAAGAAGTCACCGGAGGCAACGCGGCCGGAATGCGCGACGATGCCGAAATCCTGCTCGATTTCCTTAATCGCCGAAACGAGGACGGGGTCGGCCTTGAAAGCTAGGGTGTCCACGTCGGGGGTCTGCCCCAGCTCGTAGCCGAGATTGCTCACGTCCATCACGTGGTTGACGGCGTCGCTTGCGATGACGAGCTCGCCGATCTCGATCGAGGAGTCAAGCGAGCCCGCGATGCCGGTGTTGATGACTGCGTTGACGCCGAACTGGCCGATGATCGCTTGCGTGCAGGCGGCGGCGTTCACCATGCCCACGCCGCATTTCACCAGCACGACTTCCTGGCCGCGAAGCGTGCCCTCAAGGAAATCCCTGCTGCATACGGTGGTCCTGCGTACGGCGCCTTCGGATTCCATCGCGGACTCAAGGAGCTCGATCTCGACGTCCATGGGGCCGATGATGCCGATTTTCGCGTAGGTGCTCATGGTATTCCTTTCGGGTTTGCGCAAATGTTTTGCCGGGGCTTGATGACTGTTGTAACTGCGTCCTTAGCTAAGCAGGGCGGGGTAGTGGGTGTGCGCCTCGTCCAGGTGCTCGAGCGTCTTGGCGACGTAGCGCGCGGCCCACCATTTGGCCTGGGCCAGATCGGAGTCATGGTAGTTGCCGCATTCCTCGGGCTTCGCGCCGGGAATCTCGCCCTCGAAGTCGCGCGCGAACTCGAACATGCGCTGCACCAGTCCGGCAACGTCGTTTGGCTGGCATTCGCCGAAGACCACCAGGTAGAAGCCGGTGCGGCATCCCATGGGGCCGAAGTAGATCACGCGGTCGGACCATTCCTCATCGTTGCGCAGGAAGGTGGCGCCCAGATGCTCGAGCGCATGCACTGCGGCGGTGTCCATGACGGGCTCGCGGTTGGGCGCCGTCATGCGCAGGTCGAAGGTGGTGGTCACGCAGCCGGTTGCCGCGTCCTCGTCGGCACGGGAGACATACACTCCTGGCTCCAGCACCAGATGATCAACCGAAAAGCTTGCGATGCGCTCCATTGATTTCCTTTCGTCATGCGGCTCGGGGCCGCCGTAATGTCTTGGCTGGGCTGCGGCAATGAATCGGCTGCGCCCCCGCTGCTCCCAGTTTTCGTGCCCGCTTGGGTCGCGCAGGCGCCCGCATGGCCGCCGTCCGGCTACGCCGCAGCACGCCCCCGCTGTGGGCCACGCCGCCGCAATGTTTTGCTCGTTGCATTGTAGCGCGATTGCGCCCGGCTCCTTTTGCGGTAATTCGTCCAAGGCCCGCGCGGGGCTTGTATAATCTTTTAATCAACCAATGGCTCCGTACGCAAAGAAAGGGTGCCTATGGAAAATGCATCGCAAACGGCCGCCGCGCCGGCCGAGCCCGGTACGCAGGTCGCAGCCGTCGAGGGCGCAAGCTCCGCCACGGCAAAGCCCGAGGGCATCAAGTCCATCTGCATGAACGCCGACGAGATCGAGCGCGCAATCGTTCGCATGGCTCATCAGATCATCGAGCAGAACGGCGGCATCGAAGGCTTGGTCGTCGTGGGCATCGTCACGCGCGGCGACATCCTTGCCGCAAGGCTCGTCAACGCGATCGAGAAGATCAAGGGAGTGCACCTTCCGCTTGGCAAGCTCGACATCAGCTTCTATCGCGACGATTACACGACCTACTTGGCCCCGCAGGTTGAATCCACCGAGATCGACTTCTTGATCGACGGCAAGCAGGTCGTCCTCGTCGACGACGTCTTGTTCACCGGCCGTACCGTCCGCGCCGCTCTCGACGCCCTGCGCGACATCGGGCGCCCCGAAAGCGTTCAGCTGGCCGTCCTGGCCGATCGCGGTCATCGTCAGCTGCCCATCCGCGCCGACTACGTTGGCAAGGAAATCCCGACCTCCCGCGAGGAGCAGGTCGCCGTTTTCCTTAAGGAAACCGATGGGGCGGACGAAGTGCAGATCAGGCAGGTTCCCGCAGGCGCCCGCATCGGCGCCGCTCCCACCGGCCAAAATGCAAGCCCTGCAGGAGGAGAGGACTAATGGCCTTCAACCATAAGCACCTTATCGACATCAACGAGTACTCGGCCGAGGACATCATGACCATCCTGAAGACGGCCGACACCTTCCGTGCCGTCAACGAGCGCCGCGTGAAAAAGGTCCCGACCTTGCGCGGCTTCACCGTCGTCAACATGTTCAACGAGCCTTCGACCCGCACGCGCTCTTCCTTCGAGCTGGCCGAGAAGCGCTTGTCGTGCGACACGCTCAACTTCGGCGGGTCCAGCACTTCCACGGTCAAGGGTGAAAGCCTGGACGACACCGTGGCCACTTTGTGCTCTTACAAAATCGACATGATCGTCGTGCGCGACAAGCATGCCGGCGTGCCGCGCCAGGTCGCCGAGAAATCCGGCGTCCACGTCATCGACGCGGGCGACGGCAAGCACCAGCATCCTACGCAGGCGCTTCTCGACCTTTACACCATCTGGCGCCACAAGGGCAGCTTCGAGGGCCTGAAGGTCGGCATCATCGGCGACATCAACCATTCGCGCGTCTGTGGTTCCTTGGTTCCCGCCTTGAAGAAGATGGGCGCCCACGTGACCTTCATCGCGCCCAACACGCTTTTGCCCGCGCGCCCCGACGTGCTGGGCGCCGACCGCGTAACCAGCAAGCTCGACGAGGTTCTTCCCGAGCTCGACGTGGTGTACATGCTCCGCATCCAGCTCGAGCGCTTGGAGGGCGCGCCCTATCCGAGCTTGCGCGAGTACAGCATGCTCTACGGCCTTAACCGCGAGCGCGAGAAGCTTATGAAGCCCGACGCCATCGTGTGCCATCCCGGCCCTATCAACCGCGGCGTCGAGCTGGACAGCTTCATGGCCGATCACCCCACCCATTCGGTGATTTTGGACCAGGTGTATTCCGGCGTTCTGGTGCGCATGGCCGTTCTGTATCTGCTACTTGGAGGAAACGAAGATGAAAACGCTCATTAAAAACGTACGCGCCGTCGATCCCCAGGTCGGCCTTGATGCAGTGGTCGACGTCCTGATCGACGAGGGCAAAATCGCCCAGGTGGGCGCCGACCTTTCCGCCACGTCGTCCGAGGCTGCCGCAGCCGACGAGGTGCGCGACCTTACGGGCAAGGTTCTTGTCCCGGGCCTGGTGGATATCCATGTTCACCTGCGCGAGCCGGGCTTCGAGTACAAAGAGGATGTGGCCTCGGGTACGCGCGCTGCCGTGCATGGCGGTTTCACCGATATCTGCTGCATGGCCAACACCAAGCCCGTGGTCGATACCGCGGCGCTCGTCGAG
>CAVBOO010000123.1:0-4180 GCA_963597045.1 bacterium
GCCCTGCGCAAGACCAAGGATGAGGCCGTGTTCACCGTGTCCGACCAAGGCAAAGGCATCCCCGAAAAATACCGCGAGCGCATCTTCGAGCGCTTCTATCGTGTGGATGCCAGCCATTCGCGCGAAACGGGCGGTACGGGCCTGGGCTTGGCCATTGTGAAACATTCGGTTGCCTCGCTCGGCGGAAGCGTGACGGTGGGGGATGCCCCCGGCGGCGGCGCCAAATTCACGGTCACCTTCCCTTGCTAGCCTTTTCCTGCCGTTGCAGCCGCGTTGTTCAGGTTGCTGACGGTCCCAGCTTCATGCCCTCGGCAAACTTTTTCTGCCGCTGCAGCTGTTCTGTTTAGGCTGCTGCCGCGCTATTCCGACGTGCGCGCCTGGGTGCACAGACTTGATGAATCTAATATAAGACCAGGTAAACCACCAAAAATTCTTTTGTAAAGATTTCTTTGCAAAGCATAATCCGACTTTGCCGTTCCTTTTCATTGGTATCGAAAAGCTCTGACCTTGCCCTCCTAAAGTTGTCCGAGTTGTTATCTAGGAAAAGGAACGAAAATGGACATTGCCACTTTGGTCATCGTCGGGCTCGTTATCGTCGTTGCTCTGACGTTTGACTTCACGAATGGATTCCATGACACCGCAAATGCCATGGCTACCTCCATCGCAACGGGCGCGCTTAAGCCCAAGACCGCGGTCATCGCCGCAGGCACCCTTAACCTTGTGGGTGCATTTCTCTCCACCGAGGTCGCCAAGACGATTTCGGGCGGTTTGATCAACGAGGAAGCCGTGTCAATCGGCGCGGAGTTCATCTTGGCGGGCCTGATAGGCGCCATCCTGTGGAACCTGATCACCTGGCTGGTTGGTCTGCCCTCCTCTTCTTCCCACGCTTTGTTCGGCGGCTTGGTTGGCGCCGTCATCATCGGTGCGGGTGTTGAGGGCGTGAACTTCGGCGTGGTCATCTCCAAGATCTTGATTCCCGCGCTGGTTTCGCCCATCGTCGCCGGCCTGGCGGCCTTCGCGGCGTGCAAGCTGATATTCTTCATCGTCCGTAAGATGGACGAGAAGCAGATGATCGATGGCTTCCGTCATGGCCAGACCATCACCGCTTGCCTGGTTGCCCTTTCGCACGGCACCAACGACGCACAGAAGACCATGGGCATCATCACCCTTACCCTGATCTCCACCGGCCTTCAGACCTCCGGCACCGGCCCTCAGCTTTGGGTCGTCGCAGTGTGCGGCCTGGCAATCGCCCTTGGCACCTACATGGGCGGATGGCGTGTTATCCGCACCCTGGGCAAGGGCCTGACCGAGATCACCACCCCGCAGGGCTTCGCTGCAGAGGCAGCTTCCGCCACCACCATCCTGGTTTCGTCTCATCTGGGCTTCGCGCTTTCCACCACTCAGGTGTGCTCCGGCTCCATCATCGGTTCCGGCTTGGGCAAGAAGGGTAACGAGGTTTCCTGGGCTACCGCTGCTCGCATGCTCGTGACCTGGCTCATCACCTTCCCCTGCGCCGGCGTGATCGGTGCCATCGCCTGCGCCATCACCAAGTTCGGCATGTACGGAACCATCGGTCTGTTCATCGCCTTCCTGCTTCTGGCGCTGGTCATCTTCCGCCTGTCCCGCAGGAACCCCGTCACTGCCACTAACGTCAACGACAGCAAGGACGTTAGGCTCAATCCCATCGCAACCCAGACCAACGCCGCTGTTGGCCAAGCAGCCTAAAAGGAGAAAACATGGATGTCTTAATGAACTTCGTCGTTGTGTTGGCTGTTGCCGTTGGCGTTGCCGGGGCGATCGGCGTGCTCTACGCTTCGGGTTTGCGCCTGTGGGCTGCCGGAACCCTCGACAGTGCCGGTAATGCGCATCTGGGCTATCGGATCGTCTCGGTTCTGTGCTTCAGCGCCTGCGTTGCGATCGTGCTCTTCGCGCTGTGGCTCATGATCCCCGTGTTCCACTGATGACGCTCGCCGCCGCGCTTTGCAGCGCATTGAACGCGGCGCATGTTGCTCACCTTCCCTTTAAAGAAAGGATTTCGGTCTTATGACTCGTTATCTTGTTGGCATCGATGGCAGCGTCCAAGGCAAGCGCGCTGCTCATTGGTCGGCCTATCAGGCTCATTTAACCGGGGGCGTTGTTTCGCTCTTCAGTGTGGTCGACCCCGTTACCGCCGCGGGCCTGGGCTTCGACTCCGAAACTTTCAGCCGTGCTGCTCAGGAATCGCTTGACGATGTGGTCGAATACATCAAAACCAAGTACCCGGACGTGTGCGTGAACACTAAAATCGTCATCGGCTCCGTTGTCGAGTGCCTGGTCGACGAGTCGATCGATCACGACATCAT
Organism: bacterium; assembly: GCA_963597045.1. Taxonomy (GTDB): domain Bacteria; phylum Actinomycetota; class Coriobacteriia; order Coriobacteriales; family Eggerthellaceae; genus Anaerotardibacter. The sequence continues at coordinate 2,343 of CAVBOO010000123.1, forward strand.
CGTCGTGGGTTCGCACCATGGCTTCGCCGGCGGCCGCGCCTTCGGCAATGCAACGGGCTTGAAGGTCTCGGTTATGGCAAGCGTTCCGACTGCGGTCATCCCGAGCGACTGGCGCCCCGAGAACGCCGGCGAGGGCATTGCCGTGGGAATCGGCCCCGACAAGTCGGCTACCCAGGCCATCCAGTACGGTATTCAGCGTGCCCTTGTCACTAAGCAGCGCCTGAAGCTTGTTTCCGGCTGGGGTCTTCCTGCCTTCCTGCAGCGTCCGGCCGAGGTCATGGGCGGCGGCATTGCTCCCGTTGGCGAGCAGTTCCAGAACACGCTCGATAAGCTGGTTGCCGACATCCAGGCCGACAACCCCGGGCTCGAGGTTAAGGGTGTGTGCGAGGAAAGCTCTTCCACCGCGCGCGCCATCCTGGGTGCGACGCGCCACAACAACATGCTTGTTCTGGGCACGCACTCCTACGGCGCCCTCGGCCGCGCGATGTTCGGGTCGACCACTTACAGTGTCTTGAACAACCTGCTTATTCCCACCGTTATCGTTCCTATGAAATAAGCTGGCAGGGGTCTTGCGGCTTGGCTTTGCCTGCGGCGGGTTTATGGCCGCGCTCGCAAGATGTTGGCTGTGGGTTTGCGGCGGATACCGCAAACGCAACACGTCAGCGGATAAGTCGCAGTTCCAGCCGTTGGCAAACGAGTTGCGGCCTCGAGGTGTTGGCAGATGGTCCGCAGCGGTGGTCTTGCATCGGTTGCAAGACACCGACGGATCGGTCTCGATCAGCCAGAGCAGTCCTTAGCTCAAGCATGAAAATCTAACAAATATGAGAAATGCCTCCCTTTCCATTTGGAAGGGAGGCATTTTCTTGTCGGCGTTTCGGCGTCTTGCTGTTTCAGTATCTTGCTGCATGTCGTCAAGTGTGCGGCCGGGATGCTGAGCATGCCGGCCAAGCTGTTCGGCGTTGCCGCTGCTGTTGGTGTTGGTGTTGCCGCTGCTGTTGGTGTTGCCGTTGTTGTTTCCTGCGTCTAGTCCTCGCGCTTCTTGCCCCAGAAGAACAAGGCGACGGTGCCGGGGCCGGTGTGAGAACCGATGGTGGTGCCGATGCTGTTGATGGTGATCTTGCCCAAGGTGTTGGGCATCGCCTCGGTGATAAGCTGCGCCAGCTGCTCGGCGTCTTCGGCGCAGGCGGCGTTCGCGATGAAGACCTTGCCGTCGTAGGCGGCGCCCCCATCCGCGCGTTCGAGCATTACCTCTACCGTGCGTTTCATCGTCTTCTTCTTGGAACGGATCTTCTCGCGGGGGATGAGCTTGCCCTCGTAATCGACGTTGAGCAGCGGGCAGATGCGCAGTGCATTGCCGACGAAGCCGGAGACTGGCGACACGCGTCCGCCGCGCACGAAGTAGGTGAGGTCGGTGCTGAAGAACCAGTGGTTAACGCGCAGCTTGTTTTCTTCGGCCCAGGCGGCGAGCTCGTCGATGCCCATGCCTTCATCGCGCAGGTCGGCGAGCTTGTCCATCAAAAGGCCGTAGCCCGAGCTTGCGGACAGGGAGTCGACCACGATGATCTTGCGCTCCGGGTACATCTCGCGCAAGCGCCCGGCGGCGATGGTCGCGGAGTTGAGCGCGCCCGAAATGCCCGACGAAAGGGTCAGGTGCAGGATGTCCTTGCCTGCCTTGAGGTAAGGTTCCGCGTGTTCGATGTATTCCTCGGCGTTAGGCTGCGAGGTCATCGTCATCTCGCCCTGCGCCATACGGGAGTAGAACTCCTCGTAACCGATGGTCTTGCCTAGATCGTCCAGGTATTGGGTGTCGCCCAGCGTGAAGTGGAACGGCATCACCT
>CAVBOO010000124.1:0-4114 GCA_963597045.1 bacterium
ATGTAGAGCACGGTGAGCACCGTGAGGCCGAAGTCCAAGTGAGGACGTGCCTTCTTTTCGCCCACCACGACAATCAACATGATCATGTACGCAAGGACGACGATGATGGGAAAGAGCCCCAGCGGGCCGCGGATGAAGGTGTTGCTTGCGTCGTAGGAATAGACGATGCCGGTGAAGAAGACCGAGAATGCCGCCAGCACATCAAGCGCCATCGGAGCAAAAAGTATGAGGTTCTGCTGCTTCGTGCGCTTATTCGAAGTAAGCATGAACACGAACAGCATGATGATAAGGGGGCGCACGATGTAGCCCGTTGCGCTGCACAAGTCGCGCCAGACGGTATGGTACTCAAGGCTGCCAAGCCAGATCTCGATGTTGGCAATGCAGAGTTCGAATGCCTCGGACGCCAGAATGGCGTAAAAGATCCAACGTGAGCGCTTGTCGAGCACCCTGTTGCGCATGTTCAACAGGAACAGGAAGCAAATGCCAAAGATGGGCGCAAGATTGCTAAGCCATATCTGGTCGAATTCCATACAGGCCCCCTCTCGGACTTCGTCAAGAACCAAGTACTAGAAGCATAAAACGAAAAACCGCATCCCGCTATCGGCAATCAGACTGCTGCCGCCTTGCCGCCGGCACCTAACAACAAGAGGGACCGCCTCCAAGCGACGATCCCTCAATAACGAAAAACCAATAGCAGATTACACGGGGAAACTCGGTTTATCGGTGTCCCCTGGATGTCTGCTAGATACTCGCTAAATGCTTGCCACCTTTTCAAGCGCGTTCAAAACCCGAGCCTCCTCGTCGAGCGAGAAGCCGTCAACTCCGACGATGTTCTCCTTCGTAACGCCATCGACGCTGCCAAGCTTCACGGTGTGACGCAGATACGAGCGCACATCTACGAAACTCGGAAGGAGCGACTTGCGGGTCTTTTCCTGCAAGCGTGCGACGATGCCGTAGGCGCCCCAGTTGGAAACGGTGGCGATAACCAGCTTGTCAACAGGAGTTTTACAAGGACGGATGGGCAATTCGTCATGGATTTCGTCCAAAAGCGAGCCCATGCCGATTTCGTTGCCGCCGTCACCCACGCCAATGGAAGGGACCTTGCCACGCGAAAGCTCGAACAGGTAATCGACCTTCGAGGTAAGCGGGGCAACGGAAACGCCGCGCATGTTGGCGTAATCGTTGTCCTCGTTCAGGCCGCAGCGCTCGATGGCGATGATGCCCACCGGATTGCGCTTGTCCAGAATCTCCTGGTAGCGCTCCTCGCCGTCTTCGGGGGTTACCACCTCGACGTCGAAGTCGGCGAAATAATTCAGGCCGAAATCCTCGCAGACGAACACAGGCACATAGCCTAGGCGGCGCAGCGCATGCGCCAGGGCGACTGTGCCCGCGGGACCATCAGTCTCGGGCTGGCCGGCCACGAAAAAGCCCGTGGTAAGCAGCACCGTGCCGCCCTTTTCCCAGGACAAAATCTCGTCGGCGGCCTCGCCGCAATAATCCTTGGGCAGGTAAGGGCGCAGCAGCGTCATGCCGCGGCGCGAGTAGCTCAGGATAACGTCTTCAACCGTTGCCATCGTGTTCCTTTAAGCCTCGGTCGCGGCCAGGAACTCGTCCATGACGGCCTTGCGGATGCTCTCGATGAGCTCGGGCTGCTTGCCGCCCACGGGGATGCCATCGATCTCGTTGGAATGCAGGCACAGGTTGCTCGAGCTGGAAACCAAAACCTCTTCGGCGTCGAACAGGTCGTCCAAGCTGAATGCGGTCTCGGAAACGGCGATGCCCAGGCGCTTGCAAGCAGAGATGATGTGAGCGCGAGCGATGCCGGGAAGGATGAGCTCGTCGCAGGGGTGCGTGTAGAGCTTACCGTCCTTGATGATGTGGACGTTGCTATGTGCGCACTCGGTGACCTCGCCGTTGGGGCGATAAAGAACCGTTTCCTTGGCGCCTGCGCGCTTGGCCTTCTCGGTTGCCATGACGGAGGGGATAAGGTTCAGGGTCTTGATGTTGCAGTGGAAGAAGCGGGTGTCCTCGGCGGTGATGAGCTTGATGGGCTCAATACCATCGGAGATGCTTGCGGGCTTGAGCATGACCCACAGGTTGCCGGGGCCCTCGGTGAAGGCATGATCGCGGATACCGGTACCGCGCGTGACCTGGTAGTACACGAACAGATCGCCCGTGTCGACCTTCTTCACCAGGTCGCAAAGCAGATCTTTAAGCTCCTGCTTGGTAACGGGCATCTCGATCTCGAGCAGTGCGGCGCTGTTGAAGAAGCGGTCGATGTGCTCGTCGATCGCAAAAATCTTGTAGTTGCGGGACGGACCGGCGTCGTACACGCCGTCGCCGAAGAAGTGGACGCGATCGTTAAAGGGAACAACAAGCTCATCAAGCTCGCCGATATGCTCGACGCCGTCTTGACCCTTGTAGTAACCGAGGTTCTTCATGCAACATGCTCCTTTATGTTGGACGTATCGTTCCAAGCAAACCGGTTGCCGGATGCTTGGCTTTGCATTATCAGCAACGAAAATAGCGCAACGATGTTTCAATCGCGTTTATTTCTTTAAAGGAGGGTATGCCGGGGGTTAGGCGGTAAAAAGGCCGCCACTCGCCGGGCGGCGAACGGTCTCATGTGACACAATACGATGAAACCGCGAGGGAAAATCAGTCTTCAAAGAGCTTCAGGAGGAACGATGGCGAAACAGAATGCGAGCAAATGCGCAGTGGCGCAGCTATGCGGCGCCTGCGATGCCATCGACGTCCCTTATGAAAAGCAGCTTGAGGAAAAACAGGCGCGCATCGTGGAGCTGTTCGACGATCTTGCCGGCGAGAACTGCGCTCTGCACCCCATCTGCGGGATGAGCGAACCCTATCACTATCGCAACAAGGTTGCCTCGCCCTTCGCCCCCGGTAAACGCCTGAGCGCTAAGGGTGCGCAGGGCAAGGGCCAAGCTGCGAGCAAAGGCGCTCGCGGTAAACGCGGGGCAAGGCACGGGGCAAAACGCGAGATCCTGTGCGGCATGTACGCCAAAGGTACGCATCGCATCATCGACAGCTCCTGCTGCCTGCTGGAAAACGAAGAAGCCAAGCACATCGTCCAGGCAATCAAACAGCTGATGCCCAAGTTCGGCATCGAGCCCTACAACGAGGACACGGGCACAGGCTTCATGCGCCACGCAATCGTGCGCGCTGGGCACAGCACGGGCGAGATTCTGGTAACGCTGGTGACCAACGGCTCGAACTTTGTCGGCTCCAAAGCATTTTGTCGCGAGCTGTGCAAGCGAGTGCCCAGCATCACCACCATCGTGCAAAACGTGAACACGCGCCAAACCAACGTGATTCTAGGAGACGAAGGCGAGCAGCGCCTGTATGGCCCGGGCTTCATCTTGGACGATTTGTGCGGCCTGCGCTTTCGCATAAGCTCGCACAGCTTCTATCAGGTTAACGCCACACAAACCGAGGTTCTGTACCGGCGTGCCATCAAGCTTGCCGGGCTTACCGGCAACGAAGAGGTGATGGACGCCTACTGCGGCACCGGCACCATCGGGCTGGTTGCCGCAAAGGGGCTTGACGAGGCGCCTGGCGCAGGCAAGGTCATCGGCGTGGACAAGGTACCCGAAGCCATCAACGATGCCCGCAACAATGCACGGCACAACAAGATAGAAAACGCCGAGTTCTTCGCGCAAGACGCGGGCGACTTCATGCAACGCCTGGCACGCGAGGGCGGGCAGATCGACGTCTTGTTCATGGACCCGCCGCGCGCAGGCTCGAGCTTGGAATTTCTGCGCGCCACCTGCGCGCTCAAGCCTCAACGCATCGTCTACATCAGCTGCGGGCCCAACACGCAGGCACGCGACGTAGATTATCTGGTGAAGAACGGCTACAAACTCACCGACATCCAGCCTGTCGATATGTTCCCCCACACCGAGCACATCGAGAATATCTGCCGCCTTGAGTTGAAGAATTAAAGGCAACGCCTTGATTGCGCCCGGGCATCGCCTTGGGCGACGGCCAGGATCCCTTGCGAGCGCCGTGATCGGGGCTTTGCGAGGACGGGCCGCCGCGTCGGGGCAGCCGTCGGGGCAAGGCCCCGCCCGGAATGGGTCCGAAGCGCGAAATC
>CAVBOO010000125.1:0-4089 GCA_963597045.1 bacterium
GGTATACACCACGCTGCTGGTTGATGCATACAAGGAATCCGCAAGGTTGTTTCCAACGTCCAGCGGCTGAACTTTAAAGCTATCGTTCAAATTCGATTTGGTACGCGAAAGACGAACGGAACGAACCTGATCATCGTCCGTCTTCTGGAACATGCGAATCATGGATTCATACAATTCGCGAAGCTCGATCGTCACCAAAGCGATATCGCGCAGCTCACGGGAGGAAACTTCCTGCGACTCAAGGTAAGCAACGACATCGCGCAAGCATTTGATGGCCTTCTCCGCGGTGTCCACAACGGAATTAGCGCAACTTGCCACAGCTTTGAAGTGCTCGCCATTACGGACCTCATCGCTAATCCATAGGTCAAGATAATCGTATCCACGACCCTTTTTCTGTGTGTCATAGAACAAAAGATCTTTGACACTTAAGCAATATTCCTCGGCAGCGATGGCGAACTCCCTTGATTCAACAATTGCCTTGTTAAGCAAGGCGTCGAAGAGGGTCTGGGCCTCGGGCACTAAATCCAAGTTGCGTTCAGCTCTTAAAAGAACATTATGTTTTGCCTCTTCCGACGACAAACGACGAACAAGAGATTGAACAAGGGAGGAGGATATCTCAACGCTAAAAGCTCGACGGGCTTCCGATTCGGCACCATGGGCCTCATCGACCACCCAATACCTTATCGACGGCAGCAAAGATCCTTCGAATCGTTGATCCCAAAACAAGAGGCTGTGGTTAGTCACTACGATGTCGCATCTACGGGCGCGCTCACGCGCGCCGTGCACAAAACATGAAACACCATGATAAGGACACTTACGACGCAAACACTCGGTGCTCTTCGTCGTGATAGACCATTTGGGCACCGCACGAAAATCGATTTTCAAAGCATCAATGTCATCGTAATCGGTCTGCTCAACATAGGAAATCAACGCAGCTATCGCAGGCGCTTGATCCACCTGCTGGTTCTTAAAATCAACGTAGCGAGGTCCCCTGTTAACAAGCTGCTCCACCTTACGGTTGCAAAGGTAATGATTAAAACCCTTTAAAGGCGCGTAAGTAACTCCCAACTCCTTCTGAAGAAGGGGAAGCTCCTTATTCACCAGTTGATCAAGCAGAGCATTTGTTTTGGTAGCAACGCCTACGGTAATTTGATTCTTCTGAGCAAGCAAAGCCATAGGAACCAGATAAGCCATGGATTTGCCGACACCGGTGCCAGCCTCAACCACAAGATTTCGTTTGTTGGCGAAGGCTTTGTTCACTGCCTCGGACATATGCAGCTGCTCATCTCGCAACTCGTATTCAGGGTATAAGCCGGAAACGAGCCCTCCGGATTGGAAGGCTTTTCTTACTTCATCCTCATCAACGGGGATGATTTTCCTTAGCCTCAAATCTCCATCGTCGTTTTCCAGTAAGTGATAGCTATCTTCCTTGCCGACCAGATCCTCGTTTGTCAAATCCTCTGTTTCACGTGAAACATTTTGCGATTCAGACAATTCCGTTTCACGATCTTCAGACTCCACGAGCTCCGAAGCAAAAGCATCGCGCCTTACTTTATCCAAGGTGCCAACCAAAGCGACGCGACGTGATGTCTTGAAGTTAAACGATGGAGCCGCTTCATCCTGCAGCACCTTAAACACTTTTACGGTGTTCCATTCCTCAACGCTACGAAGGGAAGCAATATGCTTCACCGAATCCTTCGGCATCTGAGCAACCGCGGCCAGCAGGATGCGGTACACCAAGCAGGTAGACACAACGTCGTCGTCTGCGCGATGCGTAGACTCAGGCCCGCCGAATGCGCGCACAAGGTCAAGAAGACGATGCGAGCGCATCCTTGGCAGGGCAATACGCGCTAAATCAAGGGAATCGATCCAAACGTTTTGCGCAAGCGCGCTACCACCTTCGTACTTGGTGCAGAAAGTGCGATCGAAATTGGCATTATGGGCAACGATAGGAGAATCTCCAACGAACTCGACCAAACCGCTTAGCACTTCATCGGCCGGATCCGCGTCCGCCACCATCTCGTTGGTTATATGAGTTAGATGAACCACTTCATCAGGAATCGTTTTCCCAGGGTTGATAAAGCTTACATACCAGCCTGTGATTTCCCCGTTGCACATACGAGCAGCTGCGACCTGAATCAGTTCGTCGTGGTTGAAGGAAAGGCCGGTTGCCTCGGTATCGAGCACGACCACATCTTCATCTACCGAGCCAAACGTATGCTCTTGGGCATACGCAGCCAAACCGTGGTAACGGTCGCGGATTCTGTTGGGGGTATTATCTAGAATATAGCCATCAAGGCTTGCAAGCTTTTCATTTTGTTTTTTCATGCTAAGCAGATTATCATGAATGCTTCATATCGCGGCTCGATCGAGGAAAGTCCGAGGAATACACATGGCGGAGATTGGATACTACGGTGACTACGTTCGTTTCAAAACCGAAGACCAAGAAAAAGCCGTCGCATTCCTTAGCTTAGATAACGCCGTCGGCGATCATTACCAAATCAAAACCAAGTACATCGAAGGCGAGCGGAGCGACTGGATTGTTAACGCCTTTGATGTGGAAATGGGTGAATTAGACCCTAAATTCGCTGACAAACTTGATCTTATTCAAGCGAAAAAATGGGATGTCGAAGCAATTTTGAGCTTTGTCGCTTTTACGGAAGCAAAGGGTGAAAATCCGGGCTACTACTGGGGCGAAGTCGCGCTTGTTGCTTACGATCCTCAGTACAAAGATGCTTTCGAAACCTTTATCGACAAACTCGATAAATCAATTGGCGAAGGCATCCGCCCCGATCTCAAACTCGGTTCCAAAGGGTTAAGTTCGCTTGTCGCTGCAAAAGGCGACTACCTTCCCAGCGGTCGCAAGCCCCTCCCTGAAAAGAAGAAGGGAACGGCTTTCGTGAAGACCGAGCGCTCGATGAACGAAAAACTGGTTTCACAGGCGCGCAAAGGCAATAAGGGCTGCCTCGTGGCTAGCTGGGTTTTAGTGATATTCCTTATCGCAGCTATCGCCCATGTTGTCTACCATTACTCCGGCTTGTTCTAGGCCCGAGTTTATTTTTCCAGCGCATCGCCGATCATGCGAATGCAAAGCTCGGGGAAGCTCATCCCTGCTGCTGCCGCTGCATCAGGCAGCAAAGAGGTTGCTGTCATGCCGGGGATGGTGTTTGTTTCCAAAACCCAGAACTTACCGTTTTCGTCTTTAATCATGTCAGAACGCGATACGCCTTTGCAATCGAGCGCCTTATGCGCGGCAACTGCCAACTCGTAAGCTTTCTGAGTTTCTTCCTCGGAAAGAGGAGCAGGGCAAATATGCTGAGAGCCGCCTGTTGCGTACTTTGATTCAAAATCATAGAACTCGTGCATGGGAACGATCTGGATCACAGGAAGAGCCTGCGGATCATCGTTTCCAAGAACGGCAACGGTATACTCGTCGCCTGAAATAAAGGCTTCAGCCAAACCCTCATTATCGATCTCGAAAACCTTAGCCAAAGCATCCTTAATTTCCTGTATGCCATTGCACAGGTAGACACCTAAAGCGCTTCCCTCGGTTGCAGCTTTGACGACGCAGTGTTCCCCAACAGCCTGTGCGATCTCCTGTGCGGAATATTGATCCTGGGCATACAAGGTCAGCGATTTAGGGGTAGGGACCCCATGGGATTCGTAAAACACCTTGGCTTTAGGCTTGTCCATCGCGGTCGCGGACGACCAAACGCCCGAACCTGTATAAGGAATGCCAAGCAACTCAAGCATTCCTTGCATAGAGCCATCCTCGCCACCTTTTCCATGAAGTGCCAAAAAAGCCACGTCGAAATCTTCGTTGATCAAACGAACCAAGTCGGATTTTTCAGCAGGATCGAGCTGAGTCACCTGGAAACCGGCGGCAAGCAAAGCCTCATGGGCACCAGCGCCGGAAGCTAGGGAGATTTCACGCTCGCCGCTCTTTCCGCCAGCTAGAAGCGCAACCTTGATATCGGAAGGATTGAACGAGGCCATGGAATCTTCTTTCTTCTTCGAGTGCATGCGTGAAGTATATCAAACGCTATGTTTCAGCTTGGAGCACCGGACATTATGCGCGCGGGCTCACGG
>CAVBOO010000126.1:0-4079 GCA_963597045.1 bacterium
CAACACCGATCGGCAAGACAAGCTAGCCCATAAAGAAGCCCTCTGCTCACTGAGCAGAGGGCTTTCACATACACGCAGGCGTTCAAGGCCCGCGTTAAAGATTCCGAAGAAAATTGAAGCTAGAAGCTACAGGCTCATAGCCACTTCGTAAGCCTCGGAGGTGGCATCCAAAGCACGACGTGCGCGAACGGCATCGCCGATGGCATGCACGCTGAAGCCGGCCTCCTTCAAAGGCTCGCTCAAAGTGTCGTTGTTGCGGTAACCCATGGAAAGCACAACGGAATCGAAGCCGCGAAGCTCCTTGCTCTCATGCGTGACCATATCCTCGTAGGCAACACCGTCGGGGAAGAATTTGCAAACGCGAGCATTGGGAACCTGCTTGACGCCGTACTCGGCGAAGTGATGCATCAGGAACTTACGATGCTCGGAGATCATGTCGATACCCATGGCCTCGCGGAACTCGGCAATGGTCACATCGTGCTGAAGCTCGCCCAAAAGCTCGGCGGTCTCGCAACCGACCATGCCGCCACCGACAACGAGCACCTTCTTACCTGCCTGGCGCTTACCTGCCAGCAGATCGCCGCCATGGATAATGGAGGGATCGTCGATGCCTTCGATAGGAAGAATAAGCGTGTTGGCGCCCGTAGCGACCACGACCTCGTCGGGGTTCTGCTCGCGAACGAAATCAAGGTCGACTTCCTTGTTGAGCACGATCTCGACGCCGGCTTTCTGAGCGCGGACGATGTAGGCGCGGATCATGTTGGAGATGTCGCCTTTTCCGGGAGGGAAGGCGGCCAGGCGCATGTTGCCGCCCAAGGTCTCCTTGGATTCGTACAAAGTCACGCTATGACCACGCTCGGCAGCGATGAAGGCGGCTGCCAGTCCGGCGACGCCGCCGCCGACGACCATGACCTTCTTCTTGACCTCAGCCTCGGGCTCGCCGTCGACCTCATGCCCCAAGAAGGGGTTGACCAAACAGCGCAGCGGCTTGCCCTGGTACATGTTGGCGGTGCAGCCCTGCAAGCAGGCGATGCAAGGGAGAACGTCGTCCAGGCGACCTTCCTGTGCGCACTGGGGCATATGAGGATCTGCCAAGGACTGACGACCGAAGGCGATCAGGTCGGCACGGCCCTCCTCCACCATGAGCTCAGCGTACTGAGGCTCAGTGAAGCGACCGATGGCGATGGTGGGAATATGAACGGCGCGCTTGATCTCGGTGAACAAGTCGGAGCTGAAGCCGCCGTGGATCGTGGTGGGAGCCCACATGAACTCATCCTTGATATGGACGGCGCGCGAGATATGCAGGCACTCGACGCCGCAATCCTCGAGGTAACGAGCGATTGCCGCGGAGTCTTGAACGGAAAGGCCGCCCAAGATCTCGTCTGCGGAGTTGATACGCGCAATGATGGCGACCTTGCCGCCGACGCGCTTCTTGACTTCCTCGACGATAAGACGCGGGAAGCGCATACGATTTTCGAAGGAACCGCCGAATTCATCCAGGCGCTTATTGGTGCGAGGGCTCATGAAAGAGCTCACCAGATAGCCGTGGGCCATATGGATCTCGACGGCGTCGACGCCGCCCTTCATGGCGCGCTCGGCAGCGTCGCCATAGCCCTTGACGAGCTCGTAGACTTCTTCGGTGGTTACTTCTTCAGGAATGTCACGACCACAGGCAGCCTCGATGGGGCTGGCAGCCTGAATGGGCGCGCCGGCATTCTTGGCGTTGCCCTCGGGGCCGGCGTTCTGCAGCTGAACGCTCACGCAGGCGCCATACCCATGGGCGGCGTCGGTGATGCGCTTCAAGCTGGGGATGCTCGCATCGTCGTAGAGGCAGGGCTTCAAGGGGCCGCCCTTGGCACCTTTGTGGACGACGGTCGCCTCGATGGTGATAAGGCCGAATCCGCCCTTGGCGCGCTCGGAATAGTAAGCCACGGACTGATCGGACCAGGTGCCGTCCGCGTTTGCGAAGTTGTTGCCCATGGGAGGAACCACGAAACGGTTCTTGACCTTCATGGGGCCGATCTGGATAGGCTCGAACATTTTCTTGAACTTCATAGGCGTCCCTCCAAAACACAACGAAGCTTGCCGCCTCGTGCTCGACGCTCCCCTCGTGCAAGGGGAATCAAGTTGCCCTGCAAAGCTCGCGCAGGCGAAACCTTGCCCATAAACTTGCGAAACCTCATCGGCCATCGTTCATACCGACAAGGCTCCACATAGATGATAAACCAGTAAAGGGGCTGATAGCTTCCGCAAATCAGCCCCTTTGAAAAGCTTGCTCCTAGAGCATCTCAGGCCAGGCCTCGGCAAGAACCTTGCGAGCACCCTCGCAGGTCTCGGCTGCAGCCTCTTTGATGCCCTTGGCGAGGATGGCGTCCGAAATGACCTCGACGCCGATGACCTTGGGGTCGACGCCGGCGTCTTTGAGCATCTTCACGAAGCCAGCAGTGTCCTTTGCGCCCGCACCAGGCGCCAGACGATCATGCATAGACTCGTCGCGAAGGATGGACTTAGCGTAAGGACGCTCGTAAGCATCGTTGATCTGAACGGAGATGACCTTCTTGGCCTGCTCGGGAGTGAGCAGATCGAAAGGCTGGTTGGCGCGGACCCAGTGCCAGGTGTCCAGAATCATGTAGGCGTTCTCGGCGCCGGACTGGGAAACGATGGCCCAGGCGGTAGCCAAGTCGGGGACGCCGGAGTAAGGCATGGGCTCAAGGCCGATGATACGCTTGCCCGCACGCTGACAAAGCTCGGCGAGCTTCTTTGCGTCGTGCTCGACGGAGTAGGTCTCCATCAGGCCGATGTTGATGTGGCCAACGCCGAAGAGGTCGCACATGTGGAAGCAGATCTGCTCCTTGTACTTCTGCTCGTAGGAGCGCTCGTCCTCAGCCCAAAGGGTGATGTACTCAACCTCGGTGACCTTCATGCCGTGCTTGTCGAGGATGGCAAGGATGTCCTCGTCGTGCAGGCCCTCAGCCAAAGCGTCGACGTAGGTCTCGGCGCGAAGGCCGATGCCCTCGTAGCCGCCTTCCTTAGCAGCGATAACGCGATCCTCGAAAGTGCACTGGTCGCCCAGTGTCCAAGAGCTAACGGTAATGGGATGTGTCTGAGACATAGGTAAACTCCCTCCATGTTTTTCCAACACGGACATTATGCGCCCTTTCACCGATGGAGGGGTTCACTTTTATAAAACAGCTTTAAAGCAATTAGAAATCTGAAAACGCAGGCCCGAAAGGCTTGCCGTCCTTGCGCGAGATTGCAGCCCCATGACGCCACAGCTCCGCCAAAACGGACTCGGCAAGGAAGGGAAGCTTCTCCTCGACGGCCGGGGTAAGAGCGATCGTATATTCAACGGGTTCCAAAATCTCGACCTGCATGCCATAGCACAGACCCTCGCAGGTATAGCCCATAAGGCTTGCCGCGTCGAAGAGGTTGGCCAATTTCAAGTCGTGGATGGAAGCGGTCGGGCCGTCGTTTCTGGCTACGTCAACCGGCTTGTAGCGAAACACCGTGCCCGGAGCCTCGCCCGATTCCCCCACAGCATCGACCGTCATCATGAAGTCGTAGCGACGCACATAATCGAGCATGTCCATGCTCATGCAGCCGACGTCGAACATGTCGACGTTATCGGAAACCTCGAAATTCTGAAGGATGTAATCCAGAGTGGCAGGGCCCACGCCGTCGTCCATCATCAAACGATTGCCGACGAATAGCACGCAGATGCGCTCAGGTTCGGTTTGGGGGATACCGCTGTCAGAGGAAGCGAGGGCTTCGGGCTTTTCCGATAGACGATCACTGCCAGCCATCATTGCATCTCCAAACCGGCACGCATCGTGAGGTTGAACCAGGTAGCGATAGCAATCAGGATGATGGCGAAGATAACGCAGAACACCGCCCACACCTTCTGACGCCTCAGATACCACTCCTTGTCGTGGCCCTGCTCAAAAGCACGAACAAGCCCATGCCATTGGCAAGTGTGGGCGAACATCAAGGTGGCGGCAACGCCCAGCGCAAAGACACCTACGGCGGCGGCAATGGACAAAGGCGTTGGCTCGGTGTATGCCGCCCAAAGAGAGCTGTCG
>CAVBOO010000127.1:0-4078 GCA_963597045.1 bacterium
GTTTTGCACTGGTTGTGTCCTACTGGGTGCTTATGGAACTGCCCGCCATGGGGCGCGAGATCCATCGCGTCGTCCCCGAGCGTTACCATGTCGATCTGAATGCCATCTATCTGATTTGCACACGCGTCATGGGTGGCTACATTCGCGGAACGCTTATACAGTGCGCGGTTATCGGTCTTCTGGCAGCAATCGGCTTCTACATCATGGGTATTCCCTCGGCTGCCGTTCTGGGTGTGCTCACCGGCGTATTGAACATCATCCCTGTTGTCGGTCCCTGGTTCGGCGGTGCGCTTGCGGCCTGCATCGGCGTTTTCGTAAGCCCGGTTATGGCCTTTGTCGCTTTCGTCTACACCATCGTGATCCAACAGCTCATCTACACCTTTGTGAGCCCCAAGGTGTTGGGCGATGCCTGCAACGTTCATCCTGCCCTTGTGCTTATTGCCTTGGTTGCGGGTTCCGCTTTGGGCGGCGCTGTAAGCGGATTGATGGGCTCATTCATCGGTGCCTTGATCTCCATTCCCCTTGTGGCAGCAGGGAAGTCCATCTTCGTTTACTACTACGAGAAAAACACCGGCCGTACTATCGTTTCGCCTGATGGCGTTTTGTTCAAAGGCGAGACCCGCGGCGACGGCATTACTCCAATCGGGGACGCAACCGGACAGTTTTCCGCCGATGAAGTCAGCCAGGTGCTCACGAGCGTGCCCAAAGACTGATAAAATCCACGGGTTCACAGCTTCTTTTAGCTTCTTTGGTTTTGGTAATCGATTCGCAGATATCAGAAGGATTTTTTAATGCGTTATATGACTAGTGCAGAGATTCGAGAGAAATATCTTGCCTATTTCGAGGACAAGGGATGCAAGCGTCTTCCTTCGTCGTCCTTGATCCCCGATGACCCCTCCCTGCTTCTTACAAGTGCGGGTATGGTCCAGTTCAAGCCTTATTTCCTGCATCAAAAGGAGTTCGACGATAATTATATCGGTGCCACCACGGCTCAAAAATGCGTGCGCACAAATGATATCGAGATTATCGGCACCACCGGTCGCCATCAATCCTTCTTCGAGATGCTCGGTAACTTCAGCTTCGGCAAGTATTTCAAAGAAGAGATGTGCGCTTGGGCCTACGATTTTTCCACTAACCCGGACTATCTTGGGCTTCCCAAGGAAAAGCTTTACTTCACCGTTTTCGAAGACGATGACGAGACCATCGAGATCTGGAAATCTCTCGGCGTTCCCGACGACCACATTTCAAGGTTGGGGGAGGACGACAACTTCTGGCGCGCCGGCCCAACCGGCCCTTGCGGCCCCTGCTCTGAAATCTATTTCGATCAGGGCCCAACTGTTGGCTGCGGTTCGCCTGATTGCAAGCCTGGCTGCGATTGCGACCGCTATCTTGAGTTCTGGAATTGCGTCTTCACGCAATATGACGGCCAGGAAGATGGCAGCCTAGCTCCCCTTGCCACCAAGAACATCGATACGGGTATGGGTCTTGAGCGCATCGCAGCCATCATGCAGGGCGTCGACAACAATTACGATACCGACATCCTTCGCGGTCTCATTTCCCTTGGCGAGAAGCTTTCTGGTAAAACCTACAAGCAGAACCCTAAAGACGACCTGTCGCTGCGCATCGTTGCCGACCACTCTCGCGCGGTCACCTTCATGATTGCCGACGGCATCCTTCCCTCCAACGAGGGTCGCGGATACGTGCTTCGCCATCTTCTTCGTCGCGCGGTGCTCAAAGGCCAGTCCTTGGGAATCGAGGGTCCTTTCCTTTCTCACTACATTGAGCAGATCATCGAGATCATGGGGCATGTGTACACCGAGATCGTTGCTAACAAGCAGCTCATCTTACGTGTCGTACTCTCTGAGGAGGAGCGCTTCGGAGCAACCCTTCGCCAAGGTCAGGTTTACCTCGAGGAGGCTTTGGCGAAACTCGATGGCGACGTTCTTCCTGGAGACCAAGCCTTTGTCTTGCATGATACCTACGGATTCCCTGTTGAGGTCACCAAGGAAATCTGCGAGGAGCGCAACATCGGCATCGACGAGGAGCGCTTCGCCGAATGCATGCAGGAACAGCGAGATCGCGCTCGTGCCGCCAACAAAGGCGATGCCGAGGCTGCTTGGAGTACTTACGGTGGCGTGCATGCCGAGCTTCTGAAGGAGTTCGGCCAAACGAAGTTCGTCGGCTACAAATCGCTTGAAACCGAAGCCAAGGTTATCGCCCTGGTTAAGGACGGCATGAGTGTGTCGTCCATCGATGCGGACGGCTCCGACATCGAGGTCGTCCTTGACTCCACGCCATTCTATGCGGAAATGGGCGGAGAAGTCGGCGACATCGGCACCCTGATCTTCGGCGATGCCGAGTTCGAGGTCACCAATACCCTTGCCCCTGAAAAAGGCCTTACCGTTCATAAGGTGAAGGCGGTGTCCGCTTTGGCACTGGGCGATGTTGTTCTGGCAAGCGTTGAGCCCGTCCGTCGTTTGAATGTGACGCGCAATCATTCCGCCACTCATATCCTGCATGCGGCTTTGCGCCAGGTTCTGGGCGAGCATGTCAATCAGGCAGGTTCCTATGTCGGGCCTGAGCGTCTGCGCTTCGACTTCACCCATTTCCAGGCACTTAGCGCCGAGCAGATTTCCGAGGTCGAGAAAATCGCCAACGATTTCATCCTCAGTTCCGTAGATTCCAACATTTACGAGACCAGCCTGGATGAGGCGCGCGAGTCCGGGGTTACGGCGCTCTTCGGCGAAAAATACGGCGACACGGTTCGCGTCGTCGAGTTCGGCGGCTTCTCCCGCGAGCTTTGCGGTGGTTGCCATGTTTCGAATACGAGCCAAATCGGTTTCGTTAAAATCGTTTCCGAGAGCTCCGTCGGTGCAAGTACCCGTCGCGTCGAGGCCCTCACCGGTCCAGCCGCACTCGATTACGTCAACCAGATAGAGTCAGAACTTAAGGCAACCGCTGAAGTGCTGAAGGCACCCCTTTTCGAGTCCTCCAAGCGCGCTCAAAACACCATGAGCACCCTTAAGGAGCTTCAGTCCGAGGCTAAGAAGGCAAAGCAGGCAGCCGCATCCGACGGCATCGATTACCTTTTTGATTCCAAAATCACCGCAAAGGCAGGTTATCCCGTTGTTGTTGCAGCCTTCAAGGAGGAAGGCATCGGCGCTGATGACATGCGCAACGCTTGGGACATCATTCGTACCAAGCTTGATGCTCCCGGCGCTGCCGTTCTGGCGGCCGTGAACGAAGGGGGCAAGCCGATTTTGATGGCGGCCGCAAGCGATGAGGCTGTTGCAGCTGGCTTCCATGCTGGCCAGATCATCAAGGCTATCAGCTCGAACATCAAGGGCGGTGGCGGTGGTAAACCCACCATGGCTCAGGCGGGTGGCAAAGACGCCTCCGGCATCGAAGCCGCACTTGCGGCAGCGACCGAGCTTCTTTCTTAGTAAGCTTAGATTCTTGAAAGACGGTCAACGGGCATATCTGTTGACCGTCTTTTCTTTGATAAGGGGGAGAGTATGCGGATAATAGCGCTTGATATCGGTAAAACCAGGGTTGGCATCGCCATCAGCGATCCGGAAATGAAGGTAGCTTCTCCGATCGCCGTTCTGCCTTATCAAGAAGTTGTTTCTCACGCACGCAGTTTCCGCATGCTTTTGGAGGACTGGGAACCGGAGCTTCTTTTAAGCGGCCTTCCCTATACCATGCAAGGGGAGGAGGGCCCGCAGGCGCAGTGGATTCGTGAACAGGCGGCGAAAATCTCGGCAAACAGCGCTCTGCCTGTGGAGTTTACCGATGAAAGGCTCAGCTCTTCACAGGCCAAGCAAAGCTTGCATGCCCAAGGCCTAAGCGAAAAGCAAATGCGAGGAAAAGTCGATATGGTTGCCGCAGCGATGTTTTTGCAATCATGGCTTGACTCAAAAGCTTAAATCCACCGAAGGGATCGTAGATGGATTTCAAGAACCTAGTAAATACCAGCGCCAAAGGCGGGAAGCACGCGTCGGCGCCTGTGGTCAAAAACCCTAATAAACGAATCTTTTTCGGCATTGCGGCGGTACTTGTCCTGCTTGCCGCCTTGGGC
>CAVBOO010000128.1:0-4063 GCA_963597045.1 bacterium
CGATCATGTTGTGGATGAGGGTACGGGTAAGGCCATGGAGGCTCTTTGCCTGACGGGAATCGTCGGGACGGGTTACGATAACCTCTTCGCCCTCTACCTTGATGGTGAGGATCTCGCTGAACTCGCGAGTGAGTTCGCCCTTGCTGCCCTTTACGGTAACAACGTTACCGTCAACCTTGACGTCAACACCGGAAGGAATAGCAACAGGCATCTTACCAATACGAGACATTAGTGCTCCTTCCTTCCTACCAGATGTATGCCATGACTTCGCCGCCAACGCCCTCTTTACGTGCGTCGCGGTCGGTCATGACACCCTTGCTCGTCGAGATAACGGCAGTACCCAAACCGCCAAGCACGCGGGGAAGCTCATCCTTGCCGGCGTAAATGCGCAAACCAGGCTTGGAGATGCGCTTGATGCCGCGGATGGTGCGAGCCTTCTTCTCACCGTACTTAAGGGTAAGGGTGAGAACGTCGCGGGGCTGAGCCGGCTCTACTTCATAGCCGTTGATGTAGCCCTCTTCCTGCATGATGCGGGCGATTTCGACAAGCTTCTTGCTGGACGGCATGGAAACCGCCTGCTTGCCAGCAGAGTTAGCGTTACGCACACGCGTAAGCATATCTGCGATGGGATCGTTCATGCTCATTGTTGTGTTTCTCCTTTGTTCGTGATGAACCGAAAGGCCGGTTCGTGAGCACCCATGATGCGCACGCCTTGACCAACGGTACTCAACAACGTGACCGTAAGTAAGTTTCCTACCAGGAAGCCTTGGTCACGCCTGGCAGTTCGCCTTTGTTAGCGAGCTCGCGAAGGCATACGCGGCACAGACCGAACTTGCGGTAGTACGCACGAGGGCGACCACAGCGAGTGCAGCGATTGTGCTGGCGCGTAGAGAACTTCGGCTCACGCTTGGACTTGGCGATCATCGATTTCTTAGCCATTCAAGATCCTTCTTTCTATAACCAATTCTCTGCTACGAGAAGTTAGTTCTGCTTAGCGAACGGGAAGCCCAGGCCATCCATAAGTGCCTTGGCGCCCTCATTGTTTTCGGCCGTGGTAACGAACGTGATGTCCATACCGCGGGTGCGATCGATCTTGTCGTACTCGATCTCGGGGAAGATAAGCTGCTCGGTGAGGCCCATGGTGTAGTTGCCACGACCGTCGAAGCTGTTGGGGTTGCAACCGCGGAAGTCACGCACGCGGGGAAGCGCGGTGGACATCAGGCGGTCGAAGAACTCCCACATGCGATCGCCACGGAGGGTAACCTTGCAGCCGATTGCCTGACCCTCGCGCAGATGGAAGCCTGCGATGGACTTCTTCGCACGGGTAACCATGGGCTGCTGACCGGTGATGACGCGCATGTCTGCGATAGCACCGTCAAGGAGCTTCTTGTCGCCAGCGGCACGACCGACACCCATGTTCACCACGATCTTCTCGAGGCGGGGAATCTGGTTGACGTTGGTGAGGCCAAGTTCCTTGAAGAGCTGATCGCGCACTTCGTTTACATACTTTTCCTTCAGACGAGGAGTAGCCATTGTCCTAATAAACCTTTCTTCGATGAATTAAACGCAAGATTTCCGACCTTGCGTCCCCCGCATTACACGGGGGCCATAAAAAGCACGGCTAAATATTTTAGTCGATGTCTGCGCCGCATTTCTTGCAAACGCGAACTTTTTTACCATCTTCACGCTTTACGTTGACGCGCGTTGCCTCCTTGCAGGAGGGGCAGATCAGCATAACGTTGGAAACATGGATAGGGGCCTCCATCTCGGAGATGCCACCCTCGGGGTTTGCCTGAGTGGGGCGCATCGCCTTTTTGATGATGTTGACCTTTTCAACAGTGACGCGCTGAGCGGCAGGCTTGGCGGCGATGACGATGCCCTCGGCACCGCGATCCTTGCCAGCAAGAACCTTTACCTTGTCACCCTTTTTGATGTTCATCTTTGCCATCTGTGTTCCTCCTACAGCGTTTCCGGTGCCAGGGACACGATCTTCATGTACTTCTTGTCACGAAGCTCGCGTGCTACCGGGCCGAAGATACGCGTACCACGGGGAGCGCCGTTGCCGTCGATCAGGACGCAAGCGTTCTGGTCGAACTTGATGTAGCTACCATCGTTACGGCGAACTTCCTTCTTGACGCGCACTACGACGCAGCGGACGACTTCGCCCTTCTTGACGTTGCCGTTGGGCATAGCTTCCTTGACGCTGCAAATGATGACGTCACCCAGGCCTGCGTAGCGGCGCTTGGAGCCACCCAGGACCTTGATGCACTGCACCTTGCGTGCGCCGGAGTTATCAGCGACGGCGAGCATGCTCTGCATTTGAATCATGTGCTTATACCTTTCGATGCTTCAAGTAAGCTGAACGCCTACTTGGCCTTCTCTACGATGTCGAGAAGGCGCCAACGCTTCATCTTGGACAGCGGGCGGGTTTCCATAACGGTAACGGTATCGCCCACGCCGGCCTCATTGTTCTCATCATGGGCATGAAGCTTCTTGGTGGAGTTAACCATCTTGCCATACACGGGATGAGGCTTGCGCTCGTGGATTTGCACGACGCAGGTCTTATCGCCGGAGATGCTTACGACAACACCCTGGCGGACCTTACGAGAGTTACGTTCTTCACTCATGTCTTAAAACCTTCCTATCGCAGATCTAAGCCTGAGCGGCCTTGAGCTCGCGGGCGCGCATCTCGGTCTGGATGCGGGCGATGTCCTTCTTGACCTGCTTGATGCGAGCGGTGTTGTCGAGCTGGCCGGTAGCCATCTGGAAGCGCAGGTTGAAGAGCTCTGCACGTGCTTCCTTGAGCTTAGCCTGCAGATCTTCACCCGAAAGTTTCTGGATCTCTGCTGCTTTCATTTACTCCTGCCCTTCTGCCTCGCGCTTGACGATCTTGCACTTGATGGGCAACTTGTCGATGGCCAGACGGAGAGCATCCTTTGCGGTTGCCTCGTCGACGCCATCGATCTCGAACATGATGCGGCCGGGCTTAACAACGGCTACCCAGCCCTCAGGGTTACCCTTACCCTTACCCATGCGGGTTTCAGCAGGCTTCTGCGTGATGGGCTTGTCGGGGAAGATCGTGATCCAAACATTACCAGTACGGTTCATGCGACGGGTCATAGCGACACGAGCAGCCTCGATCTGGCGGTTGGTGATCCAATGGCGATCGAGCGCCTGGATGCCCCAAGAACCATGGTTCAGAGTGGTGCCACCCTTGGCATTACCCTTCATAGAACCACGCTGCACCTTGCGGTGCTTTACGCGCTTAGGTACCAACATTACTTATCACCCCTATCGTTATTGCGGCGACGGGAACGGTTAGGACGGGAAGAGCCCTCGAGTGCGGGCTGCGGGGCCTTCTGGCCGGGGAGAACCTCACCGTGGTACACCCAAACCTGGATGCCGATGGAGCCCATGGTGGTGGCTGCAGTGCAGAAGCCGTAGTCGATCTTCGCACGCAGGGTGTGCAGCGGCACGCGGCCTTCGCGATACCACTCGCGACGGCTCATCTCGGCACCGCCCAGACGGCCAGCGCACTGGATACGGATGCCCTTTGCACCGCTCTTGCGGGCGGACTGGACGGCCTTACGCATAGCGCGACGGAAGGCAACGCGGTTCTCGAGCTGCTCAGCGACGGACTGCGCAATGAGGTTTGCATCGAGCTCGGGGCGCTTAACCTCTACGACCTCAACGGAAACAGGGCCGTTGGCGATCTGGTTGAGCTTCTTGCGAAGAGCGTCTACCTCTGCGCCCTTCTTGCCGATGACGACACCAGGGCGGGAAGTGGTGATGATGACCTTGATCTTGTCGCCGGCGCGCTCGATCTCCACGCGGGAGACGGCTGCATGGGCGAGCTGCTTGTCAAGGTAAGAACGGATAGCAAGATCGTTCTCAAGGTTCTTAGCATAGTCCTTGTCGGAATACCAACGGCTGCGCCAGTCCTCGGTAACGCCGAGACGGAAACCGGTGGGGCTTACCTTCTGACCCATACTATGCCTCCTCTCGGGTTGCGACGATCACAGTGATGTGACTCGTGCGTTTATTAATACGAGATGCAGAGCCC
>CAVBOO010000129.1:0-4003 GCA_963597045.1 bacterium
GATGAATGCGGCGCGCTTCGTTGCTTGGGTTTTCACGGCGCCGGGTGGCCTTGCCGGTATGGCTTTGGCCGGTTGGTGCTTGTTAGCTGCGCTTGTAGAAGGGCAGGGGGATTACCTTGGCGGCAACGCGGCGACCGCGAACCTCGACCTCGACCTCGTCGCCCTCGGCAAGCGAGCCGTTTTCAACCAAAGCCATGGCAACGGCCTTGTTGATGTAGGGGCACTTGGTGCCGGAAGTGGTCTGGCCCACTTGCGCGTCGCCCTTGAAGACGGGCATATGCTCGCGCAGGATGCCGCGGCCGGTGGCCTCGAGGCCGATGCGCATGCGCTTGGGGGTGCCGGCGGCGACGAGCGCTGCCTTGCCCACGAAGTCTTCCTTGTTCATCTTCACGCCGAAATCGAGGTCGGTTTCCAGCGGGGAGACGGTCTCGTCCATTTCATGGCCGTACAGGGGCATCGCAGCCTCAAGACGCAGGGTGTCGCGTGCGCCCAGGCCGCAGGGGATGCAGCCGAACTCTTCGCCGGCGGCGCGCAGCGCCTTCCAGAGCTTGGCGCCATCGGCGGCCGCGCAGTAGATCTCGTAGCCGAGCTCGCCGGTGTAGCCCGTTCGCGAGAGCATGCATTCGATGCCATCGATCTGGGCGGACTTGACGGCGGTGTAGTACTTCTGGGGAATCTGCTCTTCGGGCAGGAGCTTGGCGATGATCTCGGGGGCCTTGGGGCCTTGCAGCGCGATCTGCGCCACGGAGTCGGAGATGTCCTCGAATTTGGTGCCGTCGAGGATGTACTTGGACATATGCTCGAAGTCTTTATGACGGTTGGCGGCGTTGACCACTAAAAGATAGGACTCCTCGCCGAACTTGTAGACGATCAGGTCGTCCACGCAGCCGCCGTCCTCGTAGCAGCAGACGGAGTAGCGCACGCGTCCGACGGTCATGTTGGTGAAATCGTTGGTGAGCATCTTGTTCAACGTTTCAAGGGCAGTGGGGCCGCTGACGGTGAATTCGCCCATGTGGGAGACGTCGAACAAGCCGGCTGCGGTGCGGACGGCCTGATGCTCGGTGATGACGCCGGTGCCGTACTGCACGGGCAGCAGGTAGCCGGCGAAGGGGACGATCTTGCCGCCTTCCTCAACATGGACATCGTAAAGAGGTGTTTTCAGTTCGCTCATGGTTCTCCTTTCGACCGAAAACAAAAAAGGACCCAAACGCGGTGTTCGCGTTTGTGCCCCTGTCCCTTGACCTGAGAGATTCTCCGTCGCGGCAGCTGCTTGGGCCGGCGTTCGGGATTGCATCTTCGGTGTCGCACCTAGGTGCGCCTTTCCAGAGTTTCGTCAGACATCGGTCCTTTTGCCTGAGAGTTCCTGCCTCCCCTTCGGCGCCTTTTTGAAAAGGTCTCTCCCGATGCCGTCATCCGAGTATGTGTTACGAAGTATCCCCTGTTGGCGTGTAACCAAGGTTTCAGGAATGCAACGTGTTTGTTAAATGATACTTAATCGGTGTCATTTGCTCGCTCGGCTGACGCAAACGGTCGTTTAGCAAGGCACAAGCGGTTTGCGGGGCGCCAGGACGCCCGGTGGCCAAACGCTAGCTCTATACTTGCTTTATTACTTATGCGGCAAACGCTTTAGGGGTGGACATGATTCTTTGCTTCAGCGGCACGGGCAATTCGCGCTACGTGGCCGATATCCTTGCCGAGGGCTTGGATGACATCGTGGTCGACATCGCCCCTGCCGTCAGCGATTTCGTGCGCAAATGGGGGCCGTATCCGTCGCAGGCGCGGCAGTTTGCCAAAGAGGCCTCGGGCAGCAAGACGGGCCCGAGCTTCGTGTCCGACGATGGCGAGCCCTTCGTCTTGGTGTGCCCCGTGTACGCCTGGCGCATCCCCGAGGCGGTGAGCGGTCTTGTCGAGACCGCTAACTTCATCGGCTCCGACAAGATTTATGTGGTGGCAAGCTACGGCGACGACGTGGCCAACGCCGACGTGTACGCTCAGCAGATGGCCGAGAAAGCCGGGCTCGTTTTCGGCGGATTTGCCGGGGTGCTCATGCCCAGCACCTACGCCAAGATAAAGAAGATGCCCAAGCCCTCGGTTGCGCGTGCCATCAGGGCCGCGGCGCGCGCTCAAACCGCTCAGGTGATCGAGCAGATCAAAAGCGGCGCATTCCTTGAAAAGGGCAAGACGGGCGCGATACCTTCGCTCAAATCGGGCGCTATGCACCGCACGTTCAGGGTCTACGAGGCCGGCAGCAAGCATTTCGTGGTGAGCAAGCGCTGCTCGCGTTGCGGGCGTTGCGAGCTGTTTTGCCCAGTCAACGACATAAAGATGACCGAGGACGGCATTGAGTTCGGCAAGAATTGCATCAGCTGCTACGCTTGCATCCACCGCTGTCCCGATGCCGCCATCGACGTTAAGGACCAGTCGGAAACCAATGGCCGCTACATCTGCCCGAGCTATCGCGAGGAGATGGAAGATCTGGCCTATGAGGATGCCCGCTTGGCCAAACGCGCTGCGCGAGAGGCCAAGCGCGCCAAGCAGGAAGAGGAGCGTATCGCCGCCAAGGCTGCAGCCGAGGTGGCGGCAGCTGTCGCGGTGCAGAATGGGGTGGACCCCGAGCTTGCTAAGAAGCAGGCCGAGGCTGCGGCGGCCGCAACCCTGCCGAAGAAGAAGGGCGGGCGCCTGGCTGCCAAGCGCGCCGCCATGCAAGCCGCCGCCCAGGCAAGCGAAAACGTGGAAAGGTCTTGATTTAGCAGATGTCCGAGGTGCTAACGGCCACGACCCAGATGCTGATACTGTTCCTTATCGTCATCTTGGGTTTCGTTATTTCGAAGCTGGGTTATTTCGACAAGCCTTTCTCCGACAAGGTGTCTAAGATCTTGATGGACGTTACCATGCCCGCGCTCGTCATCGCGAGTGTCGGCGACTTGGACGGTTCGGGCCAGTGGGGCCTGGTGGCCATGACGGTCGTGGTGTGCCTTGCCGCAAACGTCGTGTGGACGATCGCGGGCTACGTGGTCGGCCGCATTTTGCATGTTGCCCCAACCCAGCGCAGCTTGTACGCCTTCATGGGCTTCGCCGTTAACATCGGCTTTATGGGCTTGCCTCTTATCAGCGCGCTCGTGGGTGGCCAGGCGGTGCTTATGGCCAGCCTGTTCATTCTCTTCGGTAACCTATATATGTTCACCATCGGTTTGACGATGCTTCGAATGGGCCCGCGCTCGGACGACGAGGAACCCTCCGGGCGCCGCAAACTCGAGATTCCCTGGAAGATGCTTCTTTCGCCTGCGGTCATTGCGGCTCTGGTCGCGATTGTGCTGTTCCTTGGCGGAATCAAGCTCCCGTACGTGCTGCAGGAATCCTTGTCGCTTGTGGGCGGCATCACCGGCCCCTTGGCCATGCTGCTCGTGGGTTTCTTCCTTTCGATGCAGCGCGTGTCCGACCTTATCAAGGAATGGCGCATGTATCCCTTTATCTTGCTGCGCCAGTTTTTGTTCTCGGGCTTGCTAACCTGGGCGGCGTCCTTCGTCATCCAGGATCATTCTTTGCTGGCGACGCTTGCGCTCATGAGCTGCATGCCCATCGGCGCCATGGTCCCTCTGTTCGCGGGCGAGGCCGGGCGCGATGCGCTGGTGGCCTCGCGTTTTATGGTGGGCACCACGGTGGCGAGCTTCATAAGCATCCCGGCCATGCTGGTGTTCCTGAGCGTTCTTTAACGGGTATTCTGGGCGCTTGCCCTCCCGTACTAGGCAAAATTCACAACTTGAACTGCTTCTTCTGATATCTTGCATGCTTAAGGTTAGAGAGGAAGAACTATGTTTGCAGAAGTGAGGAAAAAAGCGATCGCTTTGGTTTCTTCGGTGGCTTTGGCTACGTCGTTGGTGCCGGTGACGGCATTTGCGGCGGGCTCCGATGCTGCCGGGGGGGGTTATCACGAGGACTTTTCTGAAATCGATACTCTAAGCGACGACTCGATTCTTGGCTTGGACTTCAGCCAGTACCAGAA
>CAVBOO010000130.1:0-3955 GCA_963597045.1 bacterium
AGCACGGCAGCCACCGCCCGTCTGGGTGATGATGACGGCAAGCTTGTCGGTGTCGTAACGCCCGCTAGTGACGGCCTCCATGATCTGACCCGTGACCAGAATCGAGGGATAGCAGATGTCGTTGTTGACGTATTTCAGGCCAGCATCGACGGCGCCGTGGTCGACGGCAGGCAATAGCTCGAGGTTGTAGCCGTTCGAGTGGAAAATGGGCACAAGCAGATCGAAGTGAATAGGGGCCATCTGAGGACACAAAATGGTATAGCCCTGGTTTTTCATTTCCTCGGTGAACTGGACCTTCGGAAATGCGGTGGACTCCGCCTCGCGCGCGATGCTCTTGGCCACCAAGGCACCGGCCTCAGCTTCGCGCTTGCCGCTCTTCGCCTCGATGAGAGCCTCCCTAGCTGCAACATCGTTTGCGAGCTTATCGGCATCCACGCCGCAAACCGGGCATCCGCCCTCGAGCGCTGCCTGGCTATTGCGCTCGTCAGCCTGGTCTTGCAGTGCAGCCAGAAGCGACCTGACGCGAATGCGCGCAGCGCCCAGATTGGACACCTCGTCGATCTTGAGTACGGTGTAGATCTTGCCGGAACCCTCGAGGATTTCCTGAACCTGATCGGTGGTAACGGCATCAAGGCCGCAGCCGAAGCTGTTGAGCTGAATCAAATCCAAATCGTTTCGTTGGGTCACGACCTTGGCGGCGCGATACAAGCGCGTGTGATACATCCACTGGTCAACGGCGCGCAAAGGTCGCTCGACCTGCCCCAAATGAGCGATGGAGTCCTCGGTGAAGACGGCAAGGCCGAAGCTGGTAAGAAGTTCGGGGATGGCATGGTTGATCTCGGGGTCGTCGTGGTACGGACGACCGGCCAAAACGATGCCATGGACACCGTTCTCCTCGATCCATTTCAAGGTCTCCATGCCCTTGTTATGAATATCCTCATGAAGCTTTTCGTCCTCAATCCAAGCAGCGGCCACCGCAGACGCGATCTGGTCTTTGGTGGGCAAAACGCCCCGCTTGCTCCGAGCAAGCTCGGGATGGTTCTCGCAAAGCTCAACGTAAAGACGCTCGGCCAACTTATCCTGCATATGGTAAGGGACAAAGGGGTTGAGGAACGGGATGCTCGATTCGCGCAAGGCGTCGACGTTGAGCTTCAAAGCCTCGGAATACGACATAACGATCGGGCAATTAAAATGATTGCCGGCACTTTCATCTTCTTGACGCTCGTACTTGGCGCAAGGCATCCAGATGAAGTCGATGTCCTTTTCAAGAAGGTTCATGATGTGGCCGTGTGAGAGCTTCGCAGGATAGCAAACGCTCTCCGACGGCATGGACTCGATTCCCGCCTCGTAGGTCTTCTTGGTCGAAGGATCGGACAGAACCACCCTGAAGCCCAACTTCGTGAAGAAGGTGAACCAGAAGGGATAATTCTCGTACATGTTAAGGGCACGCGGAATGCCAACGGTGGGCCTGGTGGCCTCTTCGGGGCTCAAAGGCTCGTAATCAAACAGACGATGGGTCTTGTACTCGAACAGGTTGGGAACCTTGGCCGTGGCCTCGGCATGGCCGGCTCCCTTCTCGCAGCGGTTACCCGTGATGAAACGACGATGTTTGCCGGTGGATGGATCGACGCCGAAATCGTTGATGGTCAGCAGACAATGGTTGGAGCATGCTTTGCAGCGAACGTTACGATGCGTTGGCGACAAGGCCTTGAGCTCTTCGTTGGAAATCATCGAAGAATAGATCTCGGCGACGCCCGCGGAGGCCACCTCGGAAGCGTGGCGGTCGCGCGCAAGAAGGGCTGCACCGAAGGCGCCCATATTGCCGGCGATGTCGGGACGGACAGCGTCCACTTGAGCCAGCTGCTCGAACGAGCGCAGTACGGCGTCGTTTAGGAAAGTGCCGCCCTGGACAATCACCTTGCTGCCGATTTCTTTGGGGTCGCGGATCTTGATGACCTTGAACAGCGCGTTCTTGATAACGGACAAGGCCAGACCCGCAGCGATGTCGCCAACGGTGGCACCTTCCTTTTGCGCCTGCTTCACGCGGGAGTTCATGAAGACCGTGCAACGGCTGCCCAAATCGACAGGATGATCGGCCCTGATGGCGGTCTCGGCAAACTCGGAGATCTCAAGGTTCAAACCGCTTGCAAAAGACTCGATGAAGGATCCACAGCCCGACGAGCATGCTTCGTTAAGCATGATGTGCTCGATAACGCCGTCCTTGACGCGCAGGCACTTCATGTCCTGGCCTCCGATGTCGAGGATGAACTCGACACCGGGAAGCATTTCCTCAGAGCCGCGCAGATGAGCAACGGTCTCGATCTCGCCCGAATCGATGTTCAAGGCCTCCAACAGCAGATGCTCGCCATAGCCGGTGACGGTCACATGACCGAGCTTAATGCGATCGGTGCCGTCAGGGTTTTTCGGGAGCAACTCGTAGAGCTCGGAAACCGTGCGCTTGGCGCATCCAAGGACGTCGCCCTTGTTGTTGGCGTAGCTCGACCAAAGCAAGGAACCATCCTCGCCGATAAGCGCGGTTTTGAAAGTGGTGGAGCCGGCGTCGATGCCAAGATAGGCCACGCCCTCGTAATCCTCGAGCGAGGCGCGCTTGACCTTTTCGCGATCGTGACGCTCTTTGAACTCTTCGTAATCTTCGGCGTCGACGAACAAAGGGGGCAGGCGCACGACCTCGGAACCCTGAACATCGCCAAGATTCTCCAAACGATCGACGACCTCGCTTAAAAGCTCGGCCTGGGCGCCTTCCTTGGCGCCCGCGATGGCACACCCACTGGCAACGAAAAGATGCGCGTTCTCGGGGACGATGATATGTTCCTCGTCGAGCTTGAGCGTCTCGTAAAAACGCTCACGCAATTGTGGGAGATACTGAAGAGGCCCGCCCAAGAAGGCAACGTAGCCACGAATGGGCCTGCCGCAGGCAAGGCCCGAGATCGTCTGGGTGACGACGGATTGGAAAATGGAAGCCGCGATGTCCTCTTTGCGAGCACCCTCGTTTAGAAGGGGCTGAACGTCGGTTTTGGCGAAAACGCCGCAGCGCGAAGCAATGGGGTGAAGGACGGTATGGCTTTTTGCCAGCTCGTTCAAACCTGCGGCGTCGGTATCGAGCAAGCTCGCCATCTGATCGATGAAAGCGCCGGTGCCGCCTGCGCAGGTACCGTTCATACGCTGCTCGATGCCCTCGTCGAAGTAAATGATCTTCGCATCCTCGCCGCCAAGTTCGATGGCGACGTCGGTTTTGGGGATAAAGGTTTCGACAGCAGTCTTTGAGGCGATAACTTCCTGAACAAAGCTCAAGTCAAGCCATTGAGCCAAAAGCAGACCGCCGGAACCGGTGATGGACACCGTGACCTTGGTCTCAGGGAAATAGTCGGCTGCTTCTTTTAGAACCTCGAGAACCGTGGCGCGCACATCCGCATGGTGGCGACGGTACACGGCATACAAAATATCGTTGCACTCATCGATGACCGAGACCTTGACAGTAGTCGATCCGACATCGATGCCCAAACGCAAGGTCTGGTTTGTATCTGTGATGGGCTTGCAGATTCGATCCACGAAAACCCTCTCCTTTCAGGTTGAACCCGGCGAACATCGCCAAGGTCAGCATGAAGTGTGAATGCATCGGAAATTCAAGCGATGCGTAGCTTTCCTATTTTACCAGCATCCCAAAAAGAAACATCGTGCAGCTTGCGTTTTCACACAAGTGACTGCACGATGTCGGAAAACAAGCTCAGGCAATTTGCCCAATGGCTGAAATCTAGTTCTTCAAGGAATTGATAGGGGCCGGGATCCTGCCGCCACGACCGGCGAAGACGGAGCCAGCAGCCTGATTGACAGGCATAACCGGGGCATAACCGAGCAAACCGCCGAAGTCCAAGCGGTCGCCGACCTTCTTGCCGATGGCGGGAATCAAGCGAACGGCGGTGGTTTTGTTGTTGAT
>CAVBOO010000131.1:0-3924 GCA_963597045.1 bacterium
CCCTTGTCCGATTCGGACGATGCGGCTATTTACTTTAGCTCCGGCACCACGGGCTTCCCCAAGGCTATCCTGCATAACCATCAAAGCTTGACCCATCAGGCTCAGGTCGAGGTGCATCATCATGGTCAAACGCGCGATGATGTCTTCCTGTGCATTCCGCCCCTGTATCACACGGGCGCCAAGTTCCATTGGATGGGAAGCCTGTTCAGCGGTTCCAAGGCGGTGCTTCTGCGCGGTGTCACGCCTAAGTCCATCTTCGAGACGGTCAGCAACGAAGGATGCACCATCGTTTGGCTGCTGGTTCCTTGGGCTCAAGATATCCTGCTCGCGCTTGAGAAGGGTGAGCTTTCGGTCGAGGATTACAAGCTCGATCAATGGCGTTTGATGCATATCGGCGCGCAGCCTGTCCCTAAGAGCCTTATTGCTAAGTGGCGCAAGATCTTCCCTCACCATCAGTACGATACCAACTACGGTCTGTCCGAGTCCTTAGGACCTGGCTGTGTACATTTGGGCGTCGAGAACATCGATCATGTTGGTGCCATCGGCGTGCCCGGTTGGGGCTGGGAGGCGAAGATCATCGACGAACACGGCGTCGAGGTTGCCCAAGGCGAGGTAGGCGAGCTCTGCGTCAAGGGCCCGGCTCTTATGACCTGCTACTACAAAAACCCTGAAGCCACGGCTGATACCCTTGTTGACGGATGGCTTCTTACCGGCGATATGGCAAAGCTTGACGACGATGGCTTCTATTGGCTCGTCGATCGCAAGAAGGACGTCATCATCATGGGCGGAGAGAACATCTATCCTGTTCAGATCGAGGATTTCCTGTCTGCGCATCCCGCCATCAAAGATGTTGCGGTCATCGGTTTACCCGACGCTCGCTTGGGCGAGATCAGCGCTGCCGTTATTTCCCTTAAGCCTGGGTTCGAGGACACCACCGAGGAAGAAATCAACGAGTTCTGCATGGCGTTGCCTCGCTACAAGCGCCCCCGCAAGGTGATTTTCGCCGAGGTTCCCCGCAACCCAACGGGCAAGATCGAAAAGCCGGTGCTCAGGAAGCGCTATGGCGCTGACAACCTGGTCAGCATGGAGAACAACGCCTAAGCGCGCCATGAAGAGCCCTAAGGACACTCGCGGTGTTGGCGTTCTTCTCGTCAATAGCGGAACGCCGGATGCTCCTGAAGAAGAGGCTATTCGGACATGGCTCGAGCAGATGCTCACCGATCCAGTGCTCATCGCTTGTCCCATGCCCATTTGGCGTCGTGTCTTGGACTACGTGATCTTGCCGCGCAGGCCCAAGAAGAACGTTCCTCGCTATAAGAGGTTTTGGACTCCCGAGGGCTCTCCTTTCATACTCGAAAGCTTGGCGCAGGGGTGTGCCTTGGAAAAGCAGCTTCAAGCCTCAGGCGTCGATGCCAAGGTAGAGGTGGCTATGCGCTACGGCAACCCTTCCATCGCCTCCAAGCTTGAGCTTTTGAAAAAAGAGGGCGTAAGCAAACTTGTCGTGATTCCAATGTACCCTCAGGAGTGTGAATCCTGTACCGGCACTATCCTGCCCGAGGTCAAACGACTTTTCAGCGTCTTGGCTGACAGCGAGTGGAATCCTGAGTTGCAAGAGGTGCGCCATTATTATGACAATCCTCGGTATCTGGAGGCTTTGTCTGAGAGTGTGCGTAGGGTATGGAGCCAGCAGCCGAACTCGCGTTTGGCCGTTTCTTTTCATTCAGAACCTGTCAAGTTCATCGAGGACGGCGACCCTTATCAGGATCAGATCAACGAAACCGCGCAAAAGCTCGCTGCTTTCCTTGGCTTATCGGATGATGCGTGGCAGGTCACCTATCAATCCCGATTCGATAATCGCAAATGGCTCGGCCCCTTGCTTGAGCCAACCCTTGAGCTTTGGGCGCAGCAGGGCGTAAAGGACGTATGCGTGGTGTGCCCTGGGTTTGCCGCCGATTGCCTGGAGACGAGCTTGGAGGTTGCCGAGGAGGCGCGCGATTTCTTCCTTGCCGCAGCAGGGGATGATGCCAGCTTCACCTACGTGCCTGCTCTCGGTGCCAGCGAAGGCTTGATTAGCGCTTTGGCCGACGAGGTGCTCCGTCGTCTCTGAGAAAATCAACAAGCATGCATTAGGCCTATCGGTGCTTTGGCTTTGCTTGACGTGCTGCTATAGTCACCTTGTTCGATTCGAGAAGTTGGGATAAGCGTGAGTGCCTTAGACAACGCCCGTAAGCATCTTGCTACCATTAACCGCCATAAGATGCTCGTCATGCGTCATTGCTTTCAGGTTGGCTTGTATCGCCAAGGTCTTGCGCACGATTTGTCGAAATACAGTCCCGAGGAATTCTTCACGGGTGTTCGTTACTACCAGGGATCATGCTCCCCGAATACGGCGGAACGCGACGATTTGGGCTATTCACGTGCTTGGCTGCACCATAAAGGCAGGAACAAGCATCACTTCGAGTATTGGATCGACCAGCGCGCCAATCGCGACCCCGTCTATGTTGGCAAGCCCATGCCAACACGTTACGTGGTCGAGATGCTCTGCGATCGAGTGGCTGCCTGCAAGGTCTATCAAGGCGATGCCTATACGGAGCGCTCTCCTTTGAATTATTTTTTGATGGAACAGTCGTTTGGGCATATCTTGATGCATGAGGAAACGCGTGCATTCCTTTTTTGGCTCCTTGAGTTTTTCGCCGAGGTAGGGGAGGACGAATGCTTTGCCTACGTTCGCGAGAACATCGTTAAAGCGCGGTTCACCTACGGGTCCAACGTGTTTTAGTCGGATTCTTAAACGCTTGCACGTTTTGGGTTCGGTGAATCCGTTCATGCTCCGCGAGCGGATTGAGCATTTGCGAGATAAGCCCGCTTACCGAGCCTTGCTGCTAATTGTTACTGCTGCGCTCACATTACGAATAGATTAAGCGTACTTTATGCAGGTGGCTAAAAGTCGTAATTTGTCCGTATTTTCGTGAGAAAAGGTACATCGCATGGAACTCATGGGATTCCTGATTTTGTTTCCGGTGTTTGTTGCCGGCTTGCTGATGCTTCTTCGGCACGAGATGGCGCGCGCGGTTATCGTGTGCCTGTCTACCTGCGCAATCGCGATCACCTCGATCGTTTTCGTTGCGCTTAACGTGGGCACCGAAGGCTACTATTTCGATTTCAATTCAGAGATCGTGAATTACCTCGCGTTCGGTATCGATTGTTTGGTTGCCGCGGTTGTTCTGGCTTACTCCGTCAAGTACCGCAAGCTTTGGGTGGCATTGCTTGCGTTGGTTATGCTTGCTTTGGCGATCGCTTATGAGTTTTTGGTTGCTCCTCTCGCTAGCTGCGAGCGAGGACTGTACTTCGATTCCCTGTCCCTTGTCATGGTGCTCATCATCGGCGTCATCGGTTCGGGCATCATCATCTATTCCTTGGGCTACATGAAGGATCACTACGATCACAATCCCAGCCAGACGAATCGCAGTCATACCTTCTTCGCGCTGATGTTCGTTTTCTTGGGAGCGATGTACGGCATCGTCTTTTTCAACAACTTGGCTTGGTTGCTTACCGCCTGGGAGGTAACCACCTTGTGCTCGTTCCTGCTTATCGGTTTCACCAAGACCAACGAGTCGATAGTGAATTCCTTCAGGCAGATCATCATGAACATGATCGGCGGCATCGCTTTTCAGGTGGCTTTGATCTACCTGGCGGTGAATTATCAAATCATCGACTTTGCTCAGTTCATCGTTTACGGCGCTTATGCTCCGGCGCTCTTCGTGTTCCCGCTGACCTGCTTGACTCTGGCGGGCATGACCAAAGCTGCGCAGATGCCTTTCCATACCTGGCTTCTTGGCGCGATGGTTGCGCCTACTCCCACCTCGGCGTTGTTGCATTCATCGACCATGGTCAAGGCGGGCGTTTTCCTTATCCTTAAGTGCG
>CAVBOO010000132.1:0-3902 GCA_963597045.1 bacterium
CTTTTGCAGAGTTTGCCATAGCCGCCGGCATTCAACCCGAGGTCCTTAACGAGGCGCGTCGATCTTGCGAATCGAATAAACCTGTTCCGCAAGCTGTCCACGAGCGGCTGCTCCGCGCGTTTCGCATATATATGGCCGTAGGCGGGATGCCCGCCGCGGTTCAAGCGTTTGCTGATACCGGCGACCTTGCACACGTACTCGATATCCAACGCTCGATTCTTAAGCTTTACCGTCAAGATGTGGCCAAATATGCGCCCAACAAAGCTCACGTTAATGCCATTTTCGACGCCATCCCCTCCCAGCTTGACAAGAAAAACCGCCGCTTCAAGTTGATTGACCTCGCCAAATCGGCGCGAATGGAACGCTACGGAAGCGATTTTATGTGGCTTGCGGATGCCGGCGTCGCGCTTCCCTGCTACAACGTCAGCGCCCCAACAACGCCACTGCAGATAAACAAACAACATAGCCTGTTTAAACTCTTCCTTTGCGACTGCGGTCTTTTAAGCGCAGATTCCGTCGGAGCCGTTCAGTTCGACCTCATTCAAGGAGACCTATCGATTAACCAAGGGTCATTTCTCGAAAATGTCATAGCTCAAGAACTAATCGCCAATGGCTTCAAGCTGTTCTATTTCGATAAAACAAAAATAGGAGAGGTTGACTTTATCCTGCAGCGCGGCTCTTCAATATTGCCTGTAGAAGCAAAATCCGGGTCGGATTTCCAGTCTCACCGAGCGCTCGACAAGCTTATGGACGTTAAAGAATGGAACCTTCACCAAGCTGTGGTTTTATGTGGCAGCAATATCTCCAAAAAAGGGAAGGTGAACTATCTTCCGTGGTATGCAGTCTCATTTATTGAGCAGGAAAAACTCCCCGAATCGCTCGTGGTTCAACTTTAAAGGGCGCCTGACGGCCTCTATCCCCTACCGGCGAAGCACCACCCCGCGCCTGCTCGGCGGCGATGCCACCGACCCAAAAATGCAGCGAAAAATACATCGACCAGCAGGTCGACGCCAAACGGCAAAAAGAAAGGACCCCGAAGGGTCCTTTCTTGAATTCGCGGATGCGAGGTATGGTCGGGCAAATGCTCGGCCTAAGCGCAAGCCTTAGAGCTTACTCCCAGGTGCAAGCAGCCTCGCCGGCCTCCTGGCGCTGAGACTTGAAGATGCGATCCTCAATCTCGGGGCCATGGTAAACGCCAACGCCGCCGTCTGCCTCGATGGCATCGATCTCTTCCTGAGTGTAGCCATACTTCTTCATGACCTCGGAGGTGTGATAACCAACGGGCTTGGCCAGGATCACAGGGGGATCACCAGCGGACTCGAAGCGCAAAGGAGTCATGGGCAGGGCATGCTTGCCGAACTCGTCGTACTCGACGTAACGCAGGGAGTCGTTGACGTAAGCTTCCTCGTCCTGAAGGATGTCGGTGAAGCGGAAGAGCTTCTGAGCGGGAACCTGGTTCTCGCGGAAGATCTCCATCCACTCGGCGAAGGGCTTCTGAGCGAAGGCCTCCTCGAGCCAACCGATGACCTCGGGCTGCTTGCCGGATGCCTTAAGGGCAGGCAGGTTGCAGGTGTCGGGGTTGTTCTTCTGATCCTCGCGGCCGAAGAGACCCATCATCATCTCGTAGTACAAGTCGTACTGAGGCATGCAAATGTAGATCCACTTGTCGTCAGCGGTCTTGTAGGTGTTGTTGAAGGGGTTGGAGACATGCTTGCGGGACTTGGGGTAGTCGGCGCCGAACTGCTGAGCGCAGATTCCGATGTCGGAAGCGAAGATTGCTGCAGCGTAGAGGTTGGTGACAACCTTGTCGCCCACACCAGTGCGGGTGCGGTTGAACAGAGCAGCGCAGATGCCGCCGGCGAGCATGCAAGCAGCGTTGTTGTCACCGAATGCCTGAGGAGCGATGGCAGGAGACTGGCCAGCCTCACGGAAGACGTTTGCAACGCCGCCGCGAGCAGCCCAGCAGACTGCGTCGTATCCGGGAGAGTCCTTCTCGGGGCCGAACTCGCCGTAACCGCGCATCTGAGCCCAGATCAGGTGAGGGAACTCAGCGTGCAGGGTTTCCCAGTCGAGGCCGAGCTTCTTCAGAGCCTTGTCGCGCAGGTTGACGACGAAAACGTCGGCGTCTGCGAGCAGCTTCTTCATGAACTTCATGCCCTCAGGGTTCTTGAGGTTGATGGAGACCAGGTCCTTGTTGGTGTTGTTGAGGTCGAACGTGGGGTCTTCCATGTCGTTCTTCTCGCAACCGAAGCCAGGGCCCTGGGTACGCTGAGCGTCGCCGTGCAGGGGCTCGGTCTTGATGACGGTGGCGCCCATCTCGGAGAGGTTGCGGACTGCCGCAGGAGCAGCAACCCACTCGCACAGCTCGACGATCTTAACGCCGGCGAGAGGACCAAAGCCGTTAAGCTTGTCCGTAGTGGTCATACGGATTTCTCCCTTCCTTTTTACTTTTCCTTCTGGGGTTCGATGCGATTCAAGCGGATTAAGCAAAAGCGAGCGCCTGATTGCACTTTTGAACCTTGTTTATATAAGTATCTACCATTCACCTGTACGCAATGACGGTCAAACATCCCTATGTGTCCGAAAAAAACACCCGAGCGGCTGGTTTTGGAAAAATTTTTCTAATGAATGAGCGTGGGTCAGAAAAAGGCCTTTACCCGAATCGTCGATTTCGTCCCATTTGCAAGAGAACCACAGGGCGAAGGAGCGGGGAGACCGGGCGTTTTTGGGGGTATCATGGGCGCACCGCAAAGGCCGCACGCAGGCTGGTCGGCGCGAGCTTCTTCGCGGGCCTCGCTGGCCGCCGGTGGATCGCTTTGCTGATCTTGGGTGGAACGGACCGCTGGCCGCCAGTAGACCGCCCTGTTGGCCGCCGGCTAAACGACCCACGGTCCGCCGATAGTACAACCCGTTATCCGCCAGCAGCACCCCAGCCACAGAAAGAAGGAGCATGAACAAGCTTGGGACAGAGGCCACGGCCACCTTGCAGATCCTTCTGGCTGGATGCCTTTGGGGCCTCGTGGGGCCCTTGATCAAGCTGATGGAATGGGCTGGGTCGGACGCCGCATCAACAAGCTTCATCAGAATGGCGATGGCCTTCGCGATCATGGGCGTTATCACCTTGGCAAAGTTCGGCCCCCCCTCGTTCAAGCTTAGTCGGCGAGAGCTTATAGCCGTTGTCGTGCTCGGCGTCTTTTGCAATGGCGTGTACAACCTGGTGTACAGCCTAGCTATCCAATACGCCGGCATCACCGTAAGCGCCGTGCTACTGAACAGCGCGCCCGTGTTCACGGTCATCGCGTCGGTGATTATCTTTCGCGAAGGAATCGGGCCGCGCAAAGTGCTTGCACTCCTCGTGAACATTGCGGGATGCTGCCTGGCTGCCACTCATGGGCAACTTGACCTGGCCTCACTTTCGGTGCTGGGCATTCTGTGCGGGATTGCCTCGGCCTTCACCTACGGCATGGCGGCCATCGTCACGCGACTGTCAGGGCCGAGCACCAACGCCTACGTTATGAGCACTTACAGCTACCTGTTCGCAGCCATCACGGTGGCTATTGCCTTCCAGCCCTGGGAAAGCGCCGCGCTCTACAGGACCGAAGTGCTGGGATTTGGTTTCTTGCTTGCGCTTATCCCCACGTCAATCGCCTATTTGGTCTATTACAAAGGTGTGCTCAAGATGCGTGAAACCAGCAAGGTGCCTGTTTTCGCGTCAGTCGAGATGATAGCCACGGCAATTGTTAGCGCCCTCTTTTTCGGAGAGGCGCTTAATGCTCCTACCTTGTTTGGTATCGCCCTGGTTATATTTTCGATCGGACTAATGAGCCTCAAACGCAAGCCCAATTGAGGGTAATGGCTCAAAAAGTGTGTCTGCTTTGACGCGTATAGCCTGATAAGCAGCT
>CAVBOO010000133.1:0-3859 GCA_963597045.1 bacterium
GTCGGCCGTAGAACCACGAAGTTGTTCTGGCGCGCGCATCATCCCGTGCTCGCCGATGTTTCCGACGACGTTTACGATGCCCTTCTTATTGCGCTCATTTGCACCGAGCGCATCGGTCGTGCGCATCAGATCCTTCGCGTGAGCAAGCAGATCGGCCGCCCGCTCACCCCTTTCGCTGCGCAAGCCTTTGAAGATCTGGAGCTTTTCCGCTCCGCAACCGACGATGTTTGCTTCGGTCGCGTGGCCGATGCTCTGGAAAAGGCGCGCAGCCTCAAGGCAAGGTACGCGAACGCCGTGACTTTCCACTATCTTGAGGTTGAGTGCCTGTGGCGCCTTCATCAGGCCGGCGAGCTCGCCCTTGAGGAAGTCGAGGCCGCCATCGAGGCCGCCCTGGGACGCTTCGAGGGCAACGGGTTCTTCCTTAAATACCAGGCAGATTGCAAAACCGAGCGCGGCATCGACGTGGGCGATGCCTACTTGGTCGCCGCCGAAAGCACTATGAACGGCCTGATCCTGACCGATATCCAGCAGCGTTTCGGCTACGCTCCCTCGTGGTTGCGCAGGAAGCCCTGGGCTAAGGCCAACGGGGTTCCCCAATGGGAGGGCGAATGGCCGCGCGTCAAGAAGCCTGCCAAAAAGCTCGACACTCCCGAGGACGTGTTGAACGAAAACCAGCGCTGCCTTCTGCTTCTGATGGGCGAGGTCACCGAGCTTTGCCGCAAGAACAATCTGCGCTGCATCTGCTCGCCTGCCGTGGCAAAGGGCCTCTTCGTCAAAAAGCTTTTTCCCGAGCGCCTGGACGATCAATGCCTGCTTATGCCTGCTGCCGATCTTCAAAAGCTCGTGGAGCTTTTGCCCGGTAGCTATCAGAATCGCCGTGTCTCCTACATGGGCAACGATCCTTCTTATGCAGGCTTGTTCGTCAGGTATTCCAACACCAAAAGCTGTGTTTTGAAACTCAACGAAAACCCAGCCGAGCAGGATAAAGAACTGAGCATCAGGATTTTCGCCCTCACTAACCCCCAGGTGCCCGCGCCTGCCGCCGCTTACTTGCGCGCCTGGAAGGCCGGCGTCTCTGAGGGCGTCTTCGTCCCGCGCGGCCTAAGCCTGAAAGCGAAAGCCTTTCTGCAGGGCCTGCATGGGCGCACGGCCAAGACGGGCGGGAAGATCTTCGATGCGATTGCTTCCTTGCCCGAGCCGAGCAAGGTCTATGCAACCGAGCTCGGTGGCGTTAACCGCAAGATTGCCGCAAACTTTGTGCACGAACACGAGTTCAAAAGCTTCGCCGGCGTCGAGCTTGCGGTGCCTAAAGACTTGAAAGCCTATATCGAAGGCTGCGATGCACGCTTTACCAGGTATTTGCTCAACGAAGGCAAAAAGCTGCTGACGCCCTACCTGTCGTATGAGGAAGTTATCGCCTCGGGGGCGCTCGACGCCAATTGGTACGAGCATCGCCGCCGCTACGAGCAGATTCGCGCCGAAGTTGAAGATGACCCCATCGAGTTCAGCGAGAACTACGAGCAACTGCGTTTGGCGGTCGAGCTGAAAACGATCAGCTTGGATTTGCTGCCCCAGCGGGATAGGATCGCCGAGCTTCACGCGAAAAGGGATGTCGATGCCCTTGAAAAGATCCTGAAGCCCTATATCGATTGCTGGGATAAATACCATGAAATCGGTCAGGTTTTCCTGGACATCGAAATCGATGCCGCGCTTCAGTTCGTGCTTGATCAGCGCAATGCCGGCTAGCCGGTACCTTCGCCAAGAGCCTCTTCACGGCTTTCTTGGATATTTGTCGTAATATGTTCTGAAACCGTTGAAAGGGAGAACGATGGCTCAGCAGGGCAGCACATATGACAAACATGCCAGTGGCACGCCTCGTCATGGCCGCCATGCCTCCAGCGCCTCCGAATCCCACGAGGCGGGCGATTCCATTTTCAGCACGCAGGATATCGCGGTGCGCTCCCGCCACGCGGCTCCTGCTCAGCCCGAGCAAGCAAGCGCGCCTTCCAACCTCGACTTTGGTGGCCTTGACGAATACGCCTACGGCGCTCCCGTGGAAGACGCTGCTGGTTCGTATTCCTATGGCGTGAGCGACGCTTCCGATGAAGGACAGGAATCCATCCTCCCTGACGATCTGCGCAGCAAAAGCAAGGTTCCGCAAACGCTCGCCCATGGCATCTTGCGTGTGATCGGCATCATCTTGCTGTTCTGCGTCGTCATAGCCATCGGATGCTGCATCGGCCTGGTGTATTTGATGGACGTCAACCCGCTCGTCCTCTTCGCCATCAAATAAAAGCAGCCAAAGTTCGTAGCGTATCGCCGAAGCCGGCGTTTTGACGTTGGAGGCTAGATGGCGTTCTGGTCGGTGTCTTAAAGCCGCCGCCTTTAACTTGTAAAAGCATCTCGTTTACCAGAGTCCCAACGATGCCCGTTGCTACAGCGCATGCTTTCGAGTGACGGGCGCTTTGCGCAATTTCGTTAACTCCCAGCTTCTGTTGCAAACTCGTGGGCTGTTCATGTATTTAGCCCCATCAGCCCAGGTGCTCGTTTCCTCGCACAGTAAAATCGTTTAGAAACGAAACTATATTGAGGGGAAACGATGAGCGACCAGAGCACTCGAAATCAAAATTCTTCCGATACGTCTTCCAGCTCCAAGTACGGGGCCGATTGGGTTCCTTCCCCCGACGACCCTAATTACGAAGCCTATTTGAAGTATCAGCAGAATCTCGATGCGGCGACCCAGGGCCATCCGGTCACGGCGCACGGAAACGCGCCTGCCGACTCCGCCGCTTCAGGCTCAGCCCAGGGTGGCACTGTAGGCTCCGGCGCCGCAACGGGTGCGGGTGCCAGCGGCGATGATGCTGCCGGCTCGCAAGGCTCCGGTTCTTCCCAGCAGGCCCCAGGCGCTTCCGACGGCACCGAGTGGCAGCGCCCCAAGCAGGAAAACCCCGATGCCCAGGCGTCCGACCACATCGGTCCTTTCTACAAGCCTTCGCACTGGTCCGACAAGCCCAATCCCGATGCGCCTTGGTGGGCCAACCCCTATACCTATGTAGATAAAGGAAAATGGCGCGAGCCCAATTGGGGCGATGGCGCCTCGGACCAAAATGCGAGCCAGAACACTCCTGCGCAAGATGGTCAGGTAACTCCAGAGCAGGATTCAGCTCAGCAGGGAGCGCAGACCGGTACCGCAGCGACCGGCCAGCAGGATGCAGCCGCCAACTCAACCGCGCAATCCGGGCCAAGCGCAAACGATGCTGCGGGCAACAGTGCCTCCAACGGTGAGGCTCGCGCCGCCGATCGCTTCGCCGCATCGCAGAGCGCGGGTTCGGCGCAGGGCGGCCAGCCCTCAGCCGATGGCCAAGCCTCAAATCCCTTCCAAGGCCAAGTAGGGGCCTGGGTTCCCACAGGCGATTTTTCCAATCCCTGGAACTGGGACGCGGCGGCAATTCCCAATCAAACGATCGACGGCAAGCCTTGCAAGGTGCCCGCTGGAGCATGGGTACCTTCGGGCAACCCTGCAAACCCTTGGGCATGGAACGCCGAGATTCTTCCCAACGCATATCAAGAAGGCAAGCCGGTTTTCATCCCCGCTCAGCCTGGGGCACCTCAAGCGAATCAGGCACAGAACGTCGCAGGGGCAAACCCTTTGCCGTTTGGTGGTATGCGCGATTTAAGTAAAGAAAGCGGCGAGGATCGCCCCGACGTTCCCATGGGAACGCGCGTAGGCTGGTTCTTCATTGGATTGATCGGTGGCTTCATCGGCCTGCTCTTCGCCTGGATGGTGGCGAGCCGCTATCCCCAGAAGCAGCGCAAGCAGGTGGTCTGGGCGTGCTGGGCGGGCTTCTTCGCCTGGTGC
>CAVBOO010000134.1:0-3794 GCA_963597045.1 bacterium
ATCGCATGGTGGGCGAGCGTGGCGTGTGCGGCGCGTCCGCAAGCTTGAAGTTGGGGCGTGCGGCCCTTCATTGGTGGGAGGAACCCTGCCTGGTGGGCGAGCAGGGAAGTGGCGCGATTTTCTTCAGCTACTGCCCGATGCATTGCGCTTATTGCCAGAACCGCAGCTTGGCCGAGGGCAGCGGCGTCGAGGTGCCCGACGACCAGCTTGCGAATGCTATCCTGCGCCTGCAAAACGAAGAGCATGCCGCTAACATCAACTTGGTTACCCCGACGCACTACGTACCGCATATCGCTTGGACGCTTGCGCGCTTGAAGGCTGCGAGCGCGCTTAAGGTGCCCGTGGCTTACAACTGTTCGGGCTATGAGAGCCCTGAGGCGCTGCGTTTGCTTAGCGGCTTGGTTGACGTGTACCTGGTTGATTTCAAATATGCCGTGGCGCAAAGCGCGCAAAAGTTCTCGCACTGTGCCGACTACCCTCAGGTGGCTCTTGCCGCCATTAAGCAAATGCTTGCCCAGGTGGGGGAGTGGGCCCAAGATACGCAAAGCGGTTTGCTCAAGCGCGGCGTGATAATCCGCCATCTGGTGTTGCCCGGCCATGTTGAGGATTCCGTTGTGGCGGTGCGCCTGCTCTGCTCCGAGGTCGATCTGTCTGCTGCGCGTTTGAGCATCATGAATCAGTTCGTCCCCGTGGGCCTTGGCGAAGAAGAGCTTGTGCGCCTGGGCCTGGTGTGCAAGGAGTCCGGGCAAGTTGGCGTGGTTGCCGCCGAAGAATACGATGTCGTGCTCGACGTGGCTGATGCCCTAGGCGTGGATGACTATTTTTGGCAGGAAGGCGGCGCCAACGAGGAAAGTTTCATTCCCGCCTTCGACGGCACCGGGGTGCTCTAGCGTCGTTTGGTGCGTTTGACTAGCGCGTAGCATACGAGCGCGCCGATGAGTGCGGCGATGGTGTCTACCGCCCAGTCGGCAGGGTCACAGCTGCGCTGCGGCACGAAGACCTGATGGAACTCATCGCTGATTCCGTAGAGGCTCGCAAAAACGGTGGCAAGCAGCGGCAAGCGCAGGCTCATGTGACCGAACAGTCCGCTTTTCAGGTTGTCCAAGCAAGTTTTCCGACTTTGCGGGATCTTGCTTTCGCTTTGCTCGCTATCGATGCCGCTTTGTTCACCGCCGTTGTTTTCCTTGCCTGATTCCGAGCCGCCCTTCACGTGCAAACGCAGCGCATTCATGAGCAGGATGCCTAACGCAAAGTACTCGCTGAAGTGTCCGATGGGGCTTACGTCCACCTCATGCCCGGTGATCATGAGCGCCTGCTGGGCAAGGGAGCGCTTGATTTGCGAGAAGAGGCCGTCTCCTTCGTCAAGCTGCGGGCCCGTTTGCGCACTCATGGCGAAAATGAACACGAGCATGCCCAGGACAAGGACCCAAGAAACAACAAGCTGCACCCGCGAAGCGCGGCGCTCTCGCAGGGAGTGGCCCTCGTTTGATAAGTTTTGCTCTGTTAAATTTTGCGATTTCATAACCAAAGCCTATCGCAATGTGTCTTGCAGGGGACACTTAGCTCGAATAATTGTGATAATGTGCACAAACGATAAGCAAAAACCGATCTAACCAGGCGGCTTGCTTTGTGCGGCAGCCTAGTTTTGCGAGAGATAAGCGATGTCCGAGCCTACAAACGACGTATCGAACAACAGCAAGGTAAACAGCAGCGCATCGAGCTCTGCCGAGCAGCCCGGGGCTGCCGCCGCTCAAGCCGCCACTGCCGCCGAGCAGCCCGGGGCTGCCGCTGTGTTCGCTGCCAGTGAACAGGCCGTAGCTGATGCTGCCACTAAACCCACTGCCCAGCCCGAGCCTG
This sequence comes from bacterium, assembly GCA_963597045.1. Taxonomy (GTDB): domain Bacteria; phylum Actinomycetota; class Coriobacteriia; order Coriobacteriales; family Eggerthellaceae; genus Anaerotardibacter. Next base: position 1,858 of record CAVBOO010000134.1, read on the forward strand.
CCACCGAAACCGTTATCGTGCGCGAGCGCGTACGCGTACGCAACGGCAAAAAGCGCCTCAAAAAGCCCGGCCGTGCGAAGAAAATCGTGCTGGCAATCGTAGTCGCTATCCTCGTCGTTGCCCTTGGTGCTTTTGCCGCCGTGCAGCTGATGGCGCAAAACGGCAAGGAGGCTATGACCGCCGCTCCCGCCAACAGCGAGGATGTTTCCGTTACCTACAAAGGCGAAAAATACCTTTTCAACGATAACGCGGTGTCCATCCTTTTCGAGGGCATCGACGACGAGATGAGCAGCAGCGGCGCCGATTGCAGCGACGCCAACTACCTGGCCACCTTGGACACCGAAACCAAAAAGCTCACCATGACCTGCATCCCGCGCGACTCCCTGTGTGATGTGGATATTTACCAGGATGGCGAGTACTCCTTCACTTCCGAAACCAACCTGGCCCTGGCCTACGCGCAGGACGCTGACGCTGAAACCTGCGCTAAAAACGTGGTCAAAAGCGTGTCCAACATCCTTAAGGGCAACAAAATCAAGTACTACTTCGCGCTCGACGTCGACGGCATCTCCGAGCTGGCAAACAAGATGGGCGGCATCACCCTGAAGCCTATCGAGAGCATTCCGGGCACCAACATCGTCAAGGGCAAGAAGATCACCCTCAAGGGCGATGAAGCCATGCGCTACGTGCAATATCGCGACACCACCGTTAGCGGATCCGCGCAAGACCGCAGCAAGCGTCAAATGCAATTCCTACAGGCAGCCCTAGAGAAGTTGCGTTCCATGAGCGTCACCGATCTTGTTTCCCTGGTAAACACGGTGTCCAAATACACGACCACCAACATCGGCGCCAGCGAGCTTACCTATCTGGCCACCACCTTCCTTGATGGCGGCAGCTACCAGATAAACATCAACGAGCTTAAGGGAACCGTTAAGTCCAAGGTTTACGAAGAGGATGGCATCCGCCACGAGTATATCGAACTCGACAAAGATTCAGTCAAGGAAACGGTGATGAAAACCTTCTACAAAAAAATAGGCGAATAACCGCCCCCCCCCTCAAAATATGCTATAGATTAGGCAAAACGTTTGGATTTTCCAAAAGGAAAGGAAACAAATGAAATTCAAGAAAGTCATCGCCACGCTCACGGCTACGGCCCTCGCAGCAAGCATCGCCTGCGCTCCTGCTTTCGCCGCCAACAGCGTTACCAACAAGACCACGCCTGCAACTCCCAAGGCTGGCTCTACCATCAAGGTCACCACTTCGGGCAGCACCACTTCCGCCAGCATCGCCAAGGTCACGGTTGTCAAGTCCGGCAACACCGTTGCTCTTAAGTACACCTCCTTGGCTTCCAAGTACAAGAAAAAGAAGTCCGTTAAGTCCTTCACCATCGCCAAGACCATTAAGGGCTACAAGGTAACGGGCATCGCCAAGAAGTTCTTCAAGGGCTCCAAGATCAAGACCGTCAAGGTTAAGTCCGTCAGCATTTCCGCTAAGGCCATGAAGGCTGCCGTCAAGGGTTCCAAGGTCAAGACCATCAAGGTTCCCAAGAGCTTGTACAAGGCTTACAAGAAGGCCTTCAAGAACACCAAGTTCAAGATCAAGAAGTACTAGTTCAATCTGTTTGTTTCCAAGCCAGCCGGTAGATGCTTGGTGCGTTTGCCGGCTGGTGTTGTGTCTGTAGCTAAGGAGTTTTGAGTGACGCTGCTGGAGCTGCTCGAGCTTATCCGTAAAAATCTGAAGTTGGTTATTACGCTGCCCGTCGTTTGCGCCATCGTTGCGGCTGTTGTGTGCTGGGGCTTCCTGGAAGATCAATATACGACCGAGGTGGATATTTACGCCTTGTCAAAGCTTGATTCCCAGGCGCAAACCCAGTCAACCACCACCAACGACCTAACGGGTTCGCAGATGCTGGCCAACGACATTTCAAGCTTGGCCGAAAG
>CAVBOO010000135.1:0-3791 GCA_963597045.1 bacterium
ACCATGTGCCGCTGAAGCGCGATACCAAGGGTGGCGGCATCATCACTCAATATGATGGTCACTACACGCCCGACTTGGGCCTTTTGAAGATGGACTTCTTGGGCTTGCGCACCTTGGGCGTGCTTTCCCGCGCCTGCAAGAACGTTGAGGAAACCCTGGGCGAGAGCATTGCCCCCGAGGAGATTCCCATCGAGGACGACAAGGCCTTTGCCTTGATGCGCGGCGAGCTGCGCAAGAACGGCATGCCTTTGAACATGGACGGCTTGTTCCAGGTCGAGGGCGCCCTGTACGTGAGCCTGTTCGCGCAGATCCCGCCTGAGCGATTCTCCGACGTCGTCGCATCGATCGCGCTTAACCGCCCGGGCCCCTTGGAATCCGGCATGGTGGAGGACTACGTCAAGGTTGTTCAGGGCAAAACACCTGTTCATTACTACGATGATCGCCTGCGCCCCATTCTTGAGGAAACCTACGGCACCATGGTCTACCAGGAACAGATCATGCAGGTCTCCATGGTCATGAGTGGCTTTTCGGCTGGCAAGGCGGACAAGCTGCGCAAGGCAATGGGCAAGAAGAAGCTCGACGTCATGCGCGAGCTTCAGGACGACTGGAACACCGGTGCCGTCGAAAACGGCTATTCGCTCGAAATCGCCCAGAAGATCTGGAGCGACGCCGAGAAGTTCGCGAAGTACGCCTTCAACAAGTCGCACTCGGCGGCCTATGCCTTGCTGGTTATGCGCACGGCTTACCTGAAGGCGCATTATCCCAACGAGTACATGGCGGCCGTTTTGTCCAGTTACATGGGCAACAACGATCGCCTGATCAAATACATCGCAAGCTGCAACCATTCGGGCATTCCCGTCTTGCCGCCGGACATCAATTCGTCCCGCCTGGAGTTCACCCCCTTGGAGGAGGGCATTCGCTTCGGCTTGGCGGGCGTTCGCGGCGTGGGCGAGCACGTGGCCGAGGTCATTATCGCCGAGCGCGAGGAGAGCGGCCCCTTCACCAGCCTGCACGATTTCGTCAACCGCGTTCCGTCCAACGCCTACAACCGCAAAACCCTGGAGGCCCTTGTCAAATCGGGAGCCTTCGACTCGACGGGCTACACTCGCAAGCAATGCATGCACTTCATCGACGAGACCTCCCTGCTCGAGGGTGCGTCCAAGCGTCAGAAGGACAAGGCGGCCGGTCAGACCGACCTCTTCAGCATGTTCAGCGAGGTGGACGACAGCTTCAAGGAGGATGTCCCCGAGCCCGATGGCATCGAGTGGGACAAGCGCACCCTGCTTGCCTTCGAGAAGGACATCTTGAAGATGTTCGTATCGGATCACCCGGTGCGCCCGTACGAGAATTACATCTCGCGCCTGACCAAGCACACCATGGGCAGCCTGAGCGACCAGCAAAAATCGATCAAGAACATCACGGTTGCGGGCATGGTGTCGGACACCAACATCCGCCGCACCAAAACCGGCAAGCTCATGGCGACCTTCAGCCTTGAGGACACCACGGGCCACTGCGAGTGCATTTGCTTCGACTACGAGAAGAACCAGGACGGCATCCAGGAAGACAACATCGTCATAATCAAGGGCAAGTACGAGGTTGCCGACCGTGGAAACCAGTTGGTGTGCTACGAGGTTAAGACGCTCGATGTGCCCCAGGAAGATTTGAATGTTGCTCCTTCGCAGCTGGTTCTTAACTTGCAGGGGGCAAGCCTGAGCGGCTCGAGCCTGAATAAACTCACGAGACTTTTGGAGGCCAACCCCGGCAACGACCCGGTTATCGTCAACGTGACCTTCAGCGACGGGCATGTTAAAACGGCAAAGCTTCCTTGCACCGCCGATTCGCGCAACAGCCTGCTGAAAACCCGTATCGCCGACCTGTTCGGCTTAAGCGTATGGAGGGCTTCGTAGAGCCATGGATGAATCTTCGCTCCCCCCGATCATCAAACCCGAAACGCAAACGACGCCGGCGCCTATGGCGGGCGCCGCGCGCGTTGATTCCACCTGCGATTTGTCGAGCGTCTTGGGCGTGGACGACACCCTAGGTGTTTGGAATCCCTTGTCGCCCACGCCCGCTGAGCGCGAGGTGACCGACGATCTGCAGGCGGTTATCGCGATGCGCGTGACCTATCGCGGCGAGCCTTTTTGCGGTTTTGCCAAACAGCCTGGTCAACTGACGGTTCAGGGGAGCTTGGAAGAGGCTTTGGCGAAGGTGTTCCGCCATCCCGTTGAGACGGTATGCGCCGGGCGCACCGATTCGGGCGTTCACGCTCGCGGCCAGTGGGTGAGCTTCAGCCTTTCGGCCAAGGAGTGGAACGAACGTAGCGACTACAAGGTCTTGAAGTCGCTCAACGCGCTCACGCACGAGGACATCAGCGTCTGCGAGATCATGCGCAAGGACCTCGATTTCAACGCTCGCTTCAGCGCACGCTCGCGCGAGTATCGCTATTTCATCTGCACCGATAAGCCGGCGCCCTTGCTCATGCGCGATTTCAGCTGGCATCTGGGCAAGGAGCTCGACCTTGAGGCGATGCGCAAGGCTGCTTCCTATTTGATCGGCGAGCACGACTTCCGCAGCTTCTGCATGGCCGCGTCTGCCGAGGGCAAGACCACCAACCGCAACGTCGTAAGCATCGATATCGATGAGATCGAGATGTGGGGCGAGAGCCTGGTGGTCATCACCGTCGTGGGCAACGCTTTTCTGCACTCGATGGTGCGCACCATCGTGGGGACTTTGGTTCTTGTTGGCCGCGGAAAGCGCGAGCCGGAGTGGGTGGCCGAGGTTTTGGCCGCCTGCGATCGCTGCGCGGCAGGCGAGAACGCCCCTGCTCAAGGGCTTGTTTTCTGGCAGGTCAACTACGATGGCGAACTGATTTACGACCCCGAAGCCAAGCGCAAGGAGGCGCGCGCTAAAGAGCTCGCCGAGGCGGAAGCCAAGGCAAAGGCTGAAAAGAAATTTCACCTGTTCGGAGGCACGCGCTTCGGCGGCGGTGCCGAGTTCGCCATTCCCCGCGGCGTGCCCAGGGAAGAGGGACAACTGCCCTTCAGCGGCGCAAGCATGTCCGACGTCAAAACCAAGAAGGGCGATACCGACAGCTTCAATCCGCTCGAAGTGGACGCTTTGCGCAACCCCACCAACAAGGCAGCAGAGGCTGGCTCTGTGAGCGATGGGCTTGCTTCAAACGCCGTGGTGCGGGAAGCCGCTGAGCGCGCCTCCAGTGCGGCGCCGGTATCCACGACGCTCGTCCCCCCGACAGAAGGCGTTGCGCCCGCATCGGCCGATAAGCCTGCTTCTGCGCGCGCAAGCGTTTCGAGCATTCAGACTCCCGCTGCGGCCTACACTGAAACGGGGGCTTTTGGCGACCTTGAGTGGGAGATCGACCTTGAAGAGGCCAGGCAATCCTCGAAAGAGGAAACCCCCAAGAAGGTGGAGATTCCCGAAATCGATGCTTCGAATAAGGCAGCCGAGCGTGAATCAAGCGCCCCCAAGCACACCACGCCTTCGCATGATTTGACCGCTCCTATGCGTCCCGTTTCGGCCGAGGAAGAACCCGAGTCGCTTGAGGACGCTCCTGTTTCCGCCAAGCACGGCAAGCGGGCCGCCGAGGAGGGCGCCCTCAACGCCAAGCACGGCAAACCCTGCGAGCAGGACGATCCCGACAAAACGGCAGCCATGCCCGCGCTCGACGGTCGTTATCCCTTCGAAACGCGCCCTCTTCCTTATCAGCTTAAGGATTAGCGGCGGCGCCCATTCGGTTATCAAGCTGAATCGCCATCCTCCGTGCAGCCTGCTTG
>CAVBOO010000136.1:0-3786 GCA_963597045.1 bacterium
GTATCCAAGACGAGCGCCGCCCCCCAGGCGAGCACGGCCGAGCAAACGCCAAGCACTCCAGCCAGCATGAGCGGCGGCGCCGACAAAAAGACGCAGCCAAGCACGCAAGCAAAGCTCGGCAAGAAGCGCATATCCAAGGCCACCCAGCGTAAAGCGCGCCTGTTCGGGCACCGCGCGCTTAGGTTCGCCGTGCAGGCGCTCTTCTTCATCTTGGCTCCCGGACTTTTTTCCGCCGCCTTCTCGGGCGTCAAATACATAGCCGGGCAGCTCGGCGCTTTAAGCCCCGTGGAGCTGACATCTTTTGTGCTTCTGCTCATCGTCGTCGTTGGGGCAACGGTCATCATGGGCCGCTTCTTTTGCGGCTACGCCTGTGCCTTCGGCTTATTGGGCGACCTGGTGTACGACCTCACCGCTGCCCTTCGACACAAGATCGGGATTCCCGACCTCACCTTTCCCGAACCGCTGGTGAAGGTGCTTCAGCTCCTGAAGTTCGTGGTGTTGGCGGCCATCTGCGCGCTGTGCTTCCTGGCCTCTTATTCCGAGGTTTCGAGCTACAGCCCCTGGACGGCGTTCGCGGGAATCGTGGCGGGAAACACCGAGGGCATCCGTACGGGGGCATTCGCGCTCCTGGCGGCAATCGTCATCCTCATGGCTTTGCGCAAGCGAGCGTTTTGCCAGTTTCTTTGCCCGATGGGCGCCATCTTCTCGCTGCTGCCCATGTTGCCCTTCGCCATCCGCGACCGCAACGAGCTCCGCTGCCCCAAAAGCTGCGGCCAGTGCCGTAAAAACTGCCCGGTGGACATCTGGCCCGACAAAGGAAGCCTGCAGTCGGGCGAGTGTATTGCCTGCGGAGATTGCGCCGTCAACTGCCCGCTTGGCAACATCTCGGTGCTGCGCCTGGGTGTCGATACGAAAACGCTCAAACCGAAGTTCCAGATCAGTGGCTCTTTTTGGGCGAGCGTTCTTATAAAGGCCGCTCTTCTTCTTATCGGTTGCTGGCTGGTGGGGGCGCTCCGCTTCGTCCCCTCCCCACAAGACGTCCTCCCCTTCGCCTTGCCCTGGATGTTAAACTAAGTTAACTTTTTCACAGCAAACCGCCTAAGAGCCCGCAAGCCATTGCGGGCCAACGGGTAAGACTTGCAGGCCTTTTGGGGCTCGCCGGGGCCTTCCCGGCTTCAGCCCAGGCTCGCCTGCCCGCCCGAAGAAAGAAGAGCATGACCGCTAGCGCACTTTTGAACAACAACCCGAAACTCACGCGCCGCAGCTTCGCCCTGCTTGGCGCAAGCACGCTCGCCAGCTTGTCCCTGGCCTACCTGACGGGCTGCTCAAGCATCGGTTCCAGCTCAAGCTCCGCGTCAAGCGACCCTTGCGAAACCACCTTCTTCGCCTTCGATACGGTTATCACCTTAAGCGCCTACTGCGAGCAAAGCGTGCTTGACCAGGCCCAAGAGCGCTGCACCTATTTTGAGAACATCTTTTCGCGCACCATCGAGGGAAGCGACATCTCCAAAATCAACAGCGCAAAAGGCCAGCCTGTCACCGTGGCCGAGGAAACAGCCGACATCATCTTGAAGTCGCTCGAATATTCCAAGGAAACCAACGGCCTCTTCGATATCTCCATCGGCGCGGCAAGCAGCCTTTGGGACTTCAACGAAGGCATCAAGCCCTCCGACAAAAAGCTGAAGGAAGCAATCAAGCACATCGACTACCAAAACATCGCGGTTGATGGCACCACCGTTACCCTGGCCGATCCTAAGGCGAAGCTCGACCTGGGAGGCATTGCCAAGGGTTACATCGCCGACGACCTTGCCAAACTCTTCAAAGAAGCCGGCTGCGAAAGCGCTTGCTTGAACCTGGGCGGCAACGTGTACGTGCTGGGCACCAAGCCCGACGGGAGCAACTGGAAAGTGGGCGTGTACGACCCCAACAGCGACGGGAGCGAAAACGTGATCGCCTCCTGCGAGGCAGCCAATAAATCCATCGTCACCAGCGGTTTGTACGAACGCAACTTCACCAAGGACGGCGTGATGTACTACCACATCCTCGATCCGAAAACGGGCTATCCCGCCAAAACCGACCTTCTGGCCTCTTCCATCTACTCCGAGAAATCCATCGACGGCGACGCCTACGCCACCACCTTGTTCCTGCTCGGGCGCGACAAAGCGCTTGAATTCCTGGGAAACCACCCCGACATCCAGGGGCTGGTCGTTAACGACAAAGACAAAGTTTCCACCACCGACAATTCCCCCTTCGAGGTGCTGTAACCATGATTTTGAACAAACACAACATCAATCCAACCTCCAAGGCGGCGCTTGCGACTATGGGTTACAAGCAAAAGAAAAACCGCAGCGTCCTTGCTGTAGCGATTATTTTGGCCATCGTCGTGTTCGCCTGGGGCTTCGTGCTTCTGTCGAGCGCTTCCGCCGGAACGGGGACATCCGCCATCGTGCATGACGGCGACGGCGGCACCACCAAGCTGAGCCTGACGGAAAACACCACCAAGACCCTCACCACCAGCTACGGCACCAACACCGTCGTGGTGAGCAACGGCGAGATTTGCGTTGAAAGCGCCGATTGCGACAACCAGGACTGCGTGCACCAAGGCACCATCAGCACTGCCGACAAGCAGATCATCTGCCTGCCCCACAAGCTCTGGATCGAAATCGTGTCCGACGAGGGCGAATCTGGATCGATGGACGCCTCCAAGGCCGGCAGATTCGACGCAAGCAGCCGCTAAGGGCGGCCGATTGCCACGCAGCAACGCAGGGGAGCCCGCATGGAGCAGCAACGTATCGCACGCATCAGAAGGCTTTCCCAAGTCGCGCTCATGTCGGCCCTCGCCCTGGTTCTAAGCTACCTGGAAACCATGATTCCCCTGCCCTTCGCGGTGCCGGGGATCAAATTGGGGCTCGCCAACATCGCCGTCCTTATCGCGCTTTACCTCTGCGACGTGCGCAGAGCTACTCTTGTCATGCTTATCAAAGTGCTGGCCTCGGGCTTTTTGTTCGGTTCGCCCTTGATGCTGGCCTACAGCGCGGGCGGCACTTTTCTGGCCTTCGCAGGAATGCTCGTTTGCCGCGCGATTCCCCGGATCGACCTTGTTCCCACCAGCATGGTCGCCGCCATCCTCCACAACACCGGGCAGCTTGCGGTGGCGGCGCTTTTTCTTTCCACCACGGCGGTTTTCCTGACGCTGCCCGTCTTGGCTTTTGCCGCCTGCATCACCGGGCTTTTAACGGGACTCGTTGCCCAGGGGGTTGTTGCCGCCGTGCCCGCGCCCACCGCCAGGCCCTATCGTTTTGAAGGGGAAGAGCTCGTTGTCGAAGAAGGGAAGATCACGGCAGTGGTCGGGCGCAACGGCTCAGGCAAAAGCACCCTCGCCCTCAAGATGGCAGGGCTGCTTCCGCTGAAAGGCACGCCTGGCAGCGTAACTAATCCAAACAGCGAAGTTGACCCACGCGACACAGCTAGTCCGTGCAACGCAGTCGACTCATGCAACAAAGGCTTTACCGGTATCGCCTTTCAGAACCCCGACAACCAGATAGTCTCCTCCGTCGTTGAGGACGACTGCGCATTCGGCTTGGAAAACCGCGGCGTCCCGCACGGCATAATGCATGTCATCGTAGACGAAACGCTTTCAGGGCTGGCTATTTCCGAGCTTGCCAAACAACCTGTCGCCGAGCTTTCCGGCGGCGAGAAACAGCAAGTGGCCACAGCGGGGCTTATCGCCCTGTCCCCTAGCACCCTGGTGTTCGACGAATCCGCGGCGATGCTCAGCCCCTGCGC
>CAVBOO010000137.1:0-3783 GCA_963597045.1 bacterium
CTTTCTTCTTCGAGTGCATGCATTAAGTATATCAAACGCTATGTTTCAGCTTGGAGCGCCGGACATTACTCGTGCGGGCTCACGGTATAATCACAAACATGGTTGACTACATCACTGAACATAACATCTCAGATATCGAAAATATCGTTACTGAACTGGGACAATCTAAATTTAGAGCTAAACAGCTTGTAGAATGGATCCTTATCAAAGGCGTAGAGTCCTACGATGCGATGACAAATCTGCCAAAGGCATTCAGAGAGACGCTGAAGAGCAGCTATCCACTTAAACAGGCCTCCATTATCGAGCGCCGGATCTCAAATGACGGCACTAGAAAATACGTCATCGAACTCGCCGATGGTTGCCTGGTTGAAACGGTGGGAATGCCGTCCCTTAAAGGTGACGACCATCTTAGCGTCTGCTTTTCAACCCAAGTTGGTTGCGCCATGGCATGCTCGTTCTGCGCGACGGGAAAGGAAGGCTTAAGCCGCAACCTTTCATCCATCGAAATGGTTGAGCAAATCCGTATCGTTCAAGACGATTTCGGTACGCGCGTTTCAAACGCCGTATCGATGGGACAAGGTGAACCTTTTCAAAACTATGATGCCGTTCTTGAAGCTCTAAAATTCTTAAACGCAAAGAACGGTTTCAGTATCGGTGCCCGCCATATCACACTTTCCACTTGTGGAATCATTGCTGGAATAGAAAAGCTTTCAAACGAACCCGAGCAATTCACTTTGGCTGTTTCCCTGCATTCGGCTAACCAGGAACTTCGCGACAAGATTATGCCAAGATGCAAATCCCAAACGCTTACCCAATTGAAGAAAGCACTTTTGAATTACGTGCGTAAAACAGGACGGCGCCCCTCGTTGGAGTACACCATGATTTCCGGGGTCAACGACAGGCAATCGGACTTGGACGAACTTATCCTTTTCACCGAGGGTCTTCTTTGCCATGTCAACCTGATTCCCCTCAACAATATTCCAAGCTCCCCCTTCAAGCCTTCCAGCTCTAAAACTTACAAGCATTGGGTATGGTCCCTTGAGAAGCATGGGGTCGAAACAACGGTTAGAAACTCCCGAGGCTCAGACATCGATGGCGCATGCGGCCAACTGAAAAACACCCTGCTGCAAGCCTGATTGAAAATTTGGATTTTAAGACTCAAAACAGCTAAATCCAATAATTAAGCCCTCAGAGCCTATCTGAGGGCTTAATTTCATTTTTACTAAGCCGTAGTCGATTTCATTACGGAACGGCCGTTAAAATCAATTCTGTGATGTCGATTATTCCTTAGATTCAACATGTGAAATTGCGTCGAAAATTCGCTTGAGCTCTTCTTCGTCCTTGAATTGAATTTCGATCTTGTTCTTACCTTTGACGGTTTTAACACGAACAGGGGTTGAAAGAAGCTTTTGCAAACTACGCTGAGCTTTTTTGAAGCTTGCAGGCGCGGGAGTGCGCTTGGAGGTACCCTTTTCAGCTGCCTGCTCCCGACCGGCAATCAGGCGCGCCAAAGACTCCGCTTCACGAACACTCAATTTCTCGGATTCAAGCTTGGCAACAAGCTGCAAGCGACCTTCGGTTGAAGGAATCGAAAGAATAGCACGTGCATGACCGGCTGTGATCTTTTCTTCAAACAGAAGCTTCTGGGCTTCCTCGGGGAGCTCTAGCAAACGAAGAGCATTGGCAACGGTCGAGCGTCCCTTGGAAACCGTTTTCGCAACTTCCGACTGCGTCATGTTCTTGCGCTCCATCAAGCGCTTGTAGCCGTAAGCTTCTTCAATCGGATTCAGGTCGGAGCGCTGGATGTTCTCTATAAGGGCAAGCTCAAGTGCCTTATCATCGTCACCATCCCACACACGAACAGGAACAGTCTCGAGAGCAAGGGAGCTGCAGGCCTGCCAACGACGCTCGCCGGCGATGATTTGATACCCTTCACCATCCGGACGAACCAATATAGGCTGCAGCAAACCATCTTGTTTGATGGATTCGGCAAGCTCCTCGATCTCTTCTTTCTTAAAGAGCGTTCGAGGTTGATCCGGATTAGGATGAACTTCATTCAGAGCAACAACTACCACATCACCTTTAACAGGCTCAGCGGCCTTAACTACCGGCTGTTGCTCGACGGGCTTCACAGGCTCTTCAACAGGAGCGGTGGCTGGCTCAGCATTTGCAGCTGAAACACTGGTCCGAGCCTGACGCTCAACAACTTTGGCCGTTTCAACAGCGTTTTCCGAGATATAGATATCAGATGCATGCTCAATCTTACGAGAAGCCTGAACGGGCTCTATCGTTTTTACAGGCTGTTTCTGCTGTTTAGGAGCTTCTGCCTTCTGAGTCTCCGGAGCACTTTCCTTAACCGGAGCTTCCTGCTTGGAAGAATGCGAAGGAGCCACATCGGATTGCTCAAACAAGGCGTTCAAGCCACGTCCAAGGCCGTTTTTCTGCTTTTGCTTAGCCACGAGCAATTACCTCCTGTGCAAGATCGTTGTAGGCAAGGGCACCTTTGTTGTCCGGAGCATAGTCGCAAATAGGCTGACCGTAACTAGGAGCTTCAGACAACTTAACCGTACGAGGAATAAGCGTTTCAAACACAACAGGCCCGAAGAAGTTCCTAACCTCCTCGACCACCTGATTAGAAAGATTGGTACGAGAGTCGTACATAGTCATAACGATGCCGTAAATATCCAAGCCTGGATTCAGGATGCTTTTGACACGATTCATCGAATCAAGGAGTTTTGTCACACCTTCGAGAGCATAGAACTCACACTGAATAGGAATCAAAAGCTTATCCGAGGCAACCAACGCATTGATGGTTAGCAAGCCAAGCGATGGCGGACAATCGATAAGAATGTAGTCATAAAATCCACGAAGGCTTCCCAGGGCGTTCTTAAGACGATTTTCACGCGCCATCTCGTTGACTAATTCAACCTCAGCGCCCGCCAAATTGATGGTGGAAGGCAGGATATCAACACCCTTGGTCACGCGAGCAAGAATTACATCCTCCACAGGAACGTTGCCTAGAAGCACGTCATACACGCATGAGTTGATCTCGCGCTTATCGATGCCATACCCGCTGGTCGCATTGCCCTGAGGGTCCAGATCAACAATCAACACCTCTTTGCCGGCTTGACCAAGAGCTGCAGCAAGATTGACAGCGGTGGTGGATTTACCAACGCCGCCCTTCTGGTTGATGATAGCTAGAATTTTCGTCGTACCGACGATATGACCAATAGGACCTTTTTCGCGGAAGGGGACATAAGGAGGCGTATCGTTCTCGGCTTCCTCATCGTCAAGAACAAGCTCGTTCGACTCGGTCTTAGAATCATCGTTTTCAACAGCAACCGATCGTTCGGTTACCTCAGCGTTCTCGTTCTTAACGTCAAAAGACTCAAGCGAACCGGATGGAGCCTGGTCAAGTTCCTCTTCTTGAACCTGGTTGACCTGTTTATCGTGGTCGCTCTTGGAAGTCGATGTTGCGGTGAAGGTCTGTTTAAGACTACCGAATAAACCCACGTGTACCCCTTTCGTTAATCGCAAAAATTATAGCTGATGTTTCACGTGAAACCTTAAACAGGAAGGCTCCGTCATCAAGATAACGGAGCCTTCGGTTGAGCGGTTGATCTATGAAACTGTAAGAAATCAAGCAAGAGGATGTCGCTGAGCCATTCCCACACGACGAGGAAGCTTGATCTTCTGCATCTTCACCTTCTCGAAAACAATGATGACCCTTTGGGTCTCACCGTCGGAAAGAAGAGCTTCTCGTTGCGACACAAGCTTCATACC
>CAVBOO010000138.1:0-3763 GCA_963597045.1 bacterium
GAACACTCTTCTCAAGCTCGACGGCCCGCACGAACTCGATCTGGATGCGATCATGAACGAAACGCCCATCAAGGCTGCGAATGGATTCAAGGTTGGCATGGTTGGTGCGCTGGCCCACGAAGGACAGCAGCCCGAAAGAAGCCTGGTCGATTGCCTTCGTGCACACATCGACCGCCGAGCCCGACGAATCGATGGCGCGGAACTCGAGCACCCAACGGCGAACCCTCATCCAAGGAAGAACGATGACGAACAGGCGGATGCCCGCGGTGTTCTTGGTGTGCGCAAGCACCATGCCGCTTTCATCGTTGGCAAGAGAGCCATCGCGCAGAACGGCCTCGACCTCGAAAGGATCGCTCGGGTTGCAGAACGGGAAGGAATCGGAAGGAATGCGAGCGCCTTCCTCGGTGGAAGCAGCCAAAACGACCGGCAAATGCTCGTCGTAACCGGCGATCTCGGTCAGGATGTAGGCTTTGTCGCCATGGCGGCGCATAAGCTTGAACTGGACTTCCATCCATTCCCCTTCCCTATCAGAAAAGTTAACAGATGCTCATTATCCGCCCAATGGGCACGCGCATCGGAGGAAAACCCAAAAGTACTCGAAAACATACAAAAGCAAGACAAGGAAAGGGAAACCGGCAACCCCGGAAACCGAGGGGAGATACGAAAAGAGCCCGGGAAACCCGAGCTCGCGAAATCGATGGTGCCCCGTACGAGAGTCGAACTCGTCTCTGCACCTTGAAAGGGTGCCGTCCTAGCCGATAGACGAACGGGACAAAGGCTGCTTAGCAGCTTGATGACTATTACAAAGGCTTAGAGATTTTGCAAGAAGAATTTTGCCTCATGCTCGTCCATAACGTGAAGGCCTTTTTCGCGCATCATCCCCGCCGCAAGACCGTCTCCCTCGACCAAGGTCCCCGTGAAAGAGCCGTCGTAAATCCTGCCTGTACCGCATGACGGGCTTTTGGCTTTGAGGATGGCATGGGTGCAACCCGCTTTAAGGGCTTTTTCGGTTGCGGCGTGCGAACCGGCCAGAAAAGCCTGGGTATTGTCCGCGCCCTCGGAGTCAACAACGCGAAGCTCCGGCGCGCTGGTCTGGATCTCGTTGGCGGGATGCGGTATCGAAAGCCCGCCCATGACCTCAGGGCAAACGCGCACGACCTCATGGCCGCGAAGCAAAGAGACCAGCTCGTCGTCCCCCTTGGAGCGCCCATCGTAGCGACAGGGCACCCCGAGCAAGCACGCGCTCACCGCTATCTTCATGCGAACCTTCTTCCACGCCCGGGCGCCGAACCTTACGGCTTGGCGGCACCAAGGCCTTGCCGTGCCGCACGCCGACCTTAAGCAAGGTCGCGCGCGGCTTGCGCCAAGGTGCGCGCCGGCCACGGCCTTGAGCAAAACCGCCGGGCTTGGGGCCGCCGGGCACTTTGGGCTTCGTTTCCTTGTTTGGTCCCCTCAGTTTAGCGCACGAAAACCCGATGCTCGCTGCCCAAACCCGACGCTTCTCCCCTTCTCTTGCGCTTAGGCCTAGCCGAAGTTGCCGGAAACGTAGCGCTTGGTACGCTCGTCTGTCGGGTTTTCGAAAATCTGCTCGGTCGAGCCATACTCCACCAAGTCGCCCATCAGGAAGAAGGCGCAACGGTCGGCAATGCGCTGAGCTTGTTGCATGTTGTGAGTAACCATGACGACGGTGTACTTCTTCGCCAGCTCGCGCGAAAGCTCCTCGATCTTGCCGGTGGAGATGGGGTCGAGGGCCGAAGTTGATTCGTCCATCAAAAGCACGTCAGGCTCCACAGCCAAAGCGCGCGCGATGCACAAACGCTGCTGCTGACCGCCGGAGAGTCCCAAGGCGGAGCTTTTCAGGCGATCTTTAACCTCGTCCCAGATGGCGGCGCCGCGCAAGGAAGTCTCGACTATCTCGTCAAGGCGGGCGCGATCATGAATGCCGTGAGTGCGCGGACCGTAGGCGATGTTGTCGTAGATGCTCATCGGGAAGGGGTTGGCCTTCTGGAACACCATGCCGATCTGCTTGCGCAGCCAGGTAACGTCGATGTCGTCGTCGAAGATGTTCTTGCTGTAATACTTGATCTCGCCCTCGATCCTAACGGAGGACACCAGATCCTGCATGCGATTGAGCGTCTTCAGGAAAGTAGACTTACCGCAGCCGGAAGGCCCGATAAGAGCCGTAATGCGGTTACGCGGGATCTGCATGTTGATATCGTGCAAGGCATGATTGTCGCCGTACCAGAGATTGAGATCGCAAGCCTCGAGAATCGAGGGCTGAGTTCGGTCCAGAACCGGTTCGCTCATATAGCTTAACTCCTTAAAAATAGGATGAGGTTCGATCAGGCGTCCATCACCTGAATGATTCATAGTCGAAAGAAAACGCAAGGATCGCCGGCAAGAGCGAGGCGTCTTGCCGATAAAGCTTCACAAGCTCCGCCAACAAAGCCAGCGCTCCAGGCGTTAATCCTTCTTCAGCCTGTTGCCGACGAACTTCGCAAGGAAGTTGATGCAGAACGCCAGGCACAGAAGGACGAAGGCGATCGCGAACGCGACGTCAACCTCGCCACGCTCGGATGCGTACACGTACAAGGCGACGGTCAGGGTTGCCGAGGACGAGGTGAGCGAGGTGACGAAATCGTTCAGCACCAAACCGAAGCCTGCGGTGAACAGCAGGGCCGCCGATTCCTCGATCACACGGCCGATGGCCAAGATGCAGCCCGACAGGATGCCGTTGATGGAGCTGGGGAGCACAACCGTGCGGATGGTGCGCCACTTGCCCGCGCCAAGCGCCTGGGCGCCCTCGCGGTATGCATCCGGCACCGAGCGCAGCGCCTCCTGCGTAGTACGCATGATGGTGGGAATGGTGACCATGACCAAGGTCAGGCCACCGGCGAGGATGCCCTGCTTCAGCCCGAGGAACTGAACGAACATCAACATGCCCACCAGACCGAAGACGATGGACGGGATGCCCGCCAGGGTCTCGGTGGCAAGCTCGATCATCGCGACGAGTTTGCGGTTGGTGGCGTACTCGGTCAGGTAAACCGCGGCGCCCACGCCCAGAGGCAAAACGATGCACATGGCGACGACGATCAGGTACAGCGTGTTCAAGATATTGGGCAAGATGCCGATGGTGCCCGAGCGGTAGCTCGTCTGCGTGGTAAGAAGATCCCAGGTGATGCAAGGAATCCCGCGATAGGCGATGTAGCCGATGATCAGCAGGAGCAAAAGAGCGGTGGTAAGGCCTGCGCCCCACACCAAGATCTTGGCGCCGGCGTTCCAGAGCTTGCGCTTAGCAGAGATCCTCTCGCCCTGTGGGACGGGCGTGTTGGCGGCATCGACGACGGGCACCGGCATGGGCATACCCTTGGCCGGGGCGCCGGACCAGGCGCTTTTAAGATTCGCGCTTTGCATGGCTTTAGGCCCTCCTTTTCACGAACACATTGAGGAAGACATTGATCATCAAGATGAACAGGAACAGCACCAAACCGATGGAGAACAGGGCCTCGCGCTGCAGCGAACCGGCGGCCGCGTACGACATCTCGGAGGCGATGGCCGTGGTCATGAAGCGCACCGGATCCAAAAGGCCGGGCATGTTGGCAACGTTGCCGGAAACCATGATGATCGCCATTGCCTCGCCGATGGCGCGGCCGACGCCCAAAACGATGGCTGCGGCGATGCCGTTCTTGGCGGCGGGCAGGCTTACGCGAAAGAAGGTCTCCATGTCGGTTGCGCCCAGGGCAAGCGATGCCTCCTCGTACTC
>CAVBOO010000139.1:0-3743 GCA_963597045.1 bacterium
CCATCAGCTCCTGCATTTTCTGCGAGCCCGAGACTCCCTCGAAGGTGAAGCTCAAGGTCCGGTTGCGATGGAACCCGTACTGAGCGTAGATGTCTTGCATGGCGGTATAGAGCGTTTTACCAACGCTACGGTAGTAACGCGCCATCTGGCAAATGAGCATGGAGGTGACAACGGCATCCTTGTCGCGCGCATGGGTACCGACAAGATACCCGTAGCTTTCCTCGAACCCGAACACGAAACGCTCGGGATGGCCCTCGGCCTCAAGCTCGGCGATGATACCGCCGATGTATTTGAAGCCCGTCAGGCATCGGCGCATCTCAACGCCGTAATGTGCGGCAACCTGGTCGGCAAGGCTCGTGGAAACGATGGTGGTAACCGCCACAGGATCCTTAGGCATGGTGCCGAGCTTGGAGCGCATACGGCAAAGGTAATCAAGTAGCAAAACGCCCATCTCGTTACCGTTGATCAGCTGATATTCACCCTTATCCTTAACCGCAACGCCCACGCGGTCGGTATCGGGATCGGTGGCAAGAAGAAGGTCGGGATGCACCTCTTCACATAAACGAATACCCAATTCGAGCGCCTCGCGGCTTTCAGGGTTGGGAGAAGGACAGGTGGGGAAATTCCCATCGGGCTTGGCCTGCTCGGGAACTACATGGATATCGGTGATGTTGACTTCTTCAAGAATGCGGCCAACCGTCTCGAGGCCCGTGCCATTCAGAGGCGAGTACACCAACTTAAGGGGATCCTGCTTGGAGCTCTCTGGTGCGACATCCTGCTTCAGACAAGCAGCGATGAAATCGTCGATGATAGATTCGGGCACGTATTCGATCAGCCCCTCGCCCAGGAAATGATCGAAATCGCCGAATTCAACATCATCGAACACGTCGACCTTGGAAATGGCCTCGGTAATGGCGTCCGCTATATCACTTGCTATCTGGCAGCCGTCCGGCCCGTAAACCTTGTATCCGTTGTATTTGGCGGGATTATGGCTCGCCGTCACGTTGATACCGATCCCGCATTCAAGCTCACGCGTGGCAAAGCTCAGCAAGGGAGTAGGCTCCAAACGCGGAAATACGAAAGCCTTGATGCCATTGGCGGCCAAAACGCCCGCTGCAGTATGGGCGAAGAGCTCGGAGTTAATACGGCAGTCGTAGCAAATGGCAACACGAGGCGAAAGAGAAGAACCGCCTGCAAGCTCAGCCTTGATGAAGTCGGCGATTCCTTGGGTAGCCTGACCGACCGTATGGATATTCATGCGATTGGTGCCGACACCCAGAACGCCACGCAATCCAGCAGTGCCGAACTCGAGAGTCTTGTAGAAGGCATCCTCGATGGCGGCGGGGTCGTCTTTCATTTGCACAAGTTCAGCAGAAAGAAACTCGTTAGACACGCATGCGCACCAACGATCGTAGCTTTTCTGGTAATCCATATCTTCAAACTCCTTGCAAAAGCGCATTTAGCTACAGGTCATTAGAGTAAAAAAGTATAAAGCATGAGCGCTTCTTCGTGCCCATTATCGAATTCAAGCTCGATGTTGCCCTTATATTTAGAAACACTTAATATCTCACTCAGCAAACGTGAAAATAGTTAGGAGCACGATGGAAACCTCGCGTTACCGCGCCATGATACATGCCGTAGACGAAGGAAGCCTATCCAAAGCTGCGCAGGTCATGGCATACACGCCGTCGGGCGTAAGCCAGCTGGTTGCAGCACTGGAGCGCGATTTGGGATTCCCTCTTTTAGAGCGAACGAAACGCGGCGTATACCCCACCAGCGCCGGCGAGGAATTGATGGGTGCTTTGCGCTCCATCATCGCCGAGGAAGATCGCCTTCTTCAGCTGGCAGCTGAAGTGAAGGGCCTCTCCACCGGCTCGGTTACCATCGGCTCCTATCCCAGCGTCGCCACCCATTGGCTGCCGCGCGTCGTCAAAGAATTCCATAAGGAATTCCCCAACATTCGCATACAGATGAACGAGGGAATTCATCAGGAAATTGACGAATGGCTTGGCAATAAAGAGGTCGACTTGGGCTTCATCAGCTACGAGGAGTCCATGGCCTGGGACTGGATTCCCTTGGCCGAAGACCCTATGGTGGCCGTGCTTCCGTGCGATCATCCTCTCGCAAAGAGCGAAAGCTTCCCGCTTAAAGCCTGTGAGAACCAGGCGTTCATCATGCCCGGCCGCGGCCAAGACATCGACACGCTCAAGCTCTTGAACGACCACAACATTCACCCCAACGTGGTGTTCGACACCATTGAGAACTCTTCCACCATGGCCATGGTGGAGCAAGGGCTAGGGATCAGCATCATGAACAAGTTGGTAACGCAACGCACGAATTTCGACGTTGCATGCATTCCCGTTGAGCCAAGCTCGAGCATCACGTTAGGAATCGCCTGCCCCTCGCTTGCCTCCGCGTCTCCCGCAGCACGGCACTTCGTCGAGTTCACCAAACCATACCTCACCAAAATCAATGAGCTGAATTCATAGGAAATCAGGTTCGAGACATGAGCGAATCCGGCAAGACCGTACAACTTTCCTACTACTCCCCCTGCAACGAGGAAGCCTACGCGCTTGAACTTAAGGACGCAGCAGATCTAACTCAGATCAGCGATCGAATGCTTGCCTACTATCATGGCTACTTCACCCATGAACTGCTTTTTCGCACAAAAGCACTCAAGAGATTGGGGTCGTGGCTCAAATCGCACGAGATCGAGATCCTTGATGCGCTGCGCGCGGACTTGGGCATCAAAACACGCGATGCCTATCTTAGTGAACTTATGCCAGTCACCAAGGGTTTGCGCCTAACGCTTGCGAACTTGAAAACCTGGTCAAAGCCGAACAGCACAACGAAGCTAGCGCTCCCATTCACCACCAAGGTCAAAACTCACCAAAGCCCTCTTGGTCTTGTGACCATAGCAGCCTCTCACACCCATCCGCTGCAGGACTGCCTGGGCTCCCTGATCCAAGCCATAAGCGCAGGCAATTGCGTTCTTCTCTGCCCACACGAGGCGGCTCCGAACACAGCACAGGTCCTTCGCAGGCTCTGCCAGGAATGCTTCGACAGCAGGTTCATCTTCTGCTTGCCGTCCACCAAAACCGCGAAAAGCCTCGCACTGAAATGCAAGGTCGCCAAGATCTTCTTTTACGGAAGCGCGAAGGAAGGTATATCGACGCTTCTGGCCGCGGCCAACAGCTTAAGCCCGGTTAGCTTGAAGCTTGACGCAGCATGCCCCTGCATAATCGATGCCGACGCTGACCTAAGGCGATTGTTGCACACATTCACTCGCTCTACCTCCTACGACCACAAGGGCACGCACGGCGCACCGAGCCACCTCTTCATACACGAAAGCAGGCAGAACGAATTGATCGACCGCCTGGACGCCAAGCTGGCAAAGGCCTCGATATCAAGCTGGCAAGAAGAGGATCGCTACCGCCTGGCAAAGAAAATCGAGGAACTAGGGCGCATAGATGTTTGTTATCTGTTTTCAAACGATGAACGCCTCCAAAAGAATTTGGCTCAAAGGCTGAGCTGCGAAGTGCTTCTTATAAACGACTACCCCGGCCTCATAGCAGATAATCGATCGATAATCCCAGGTAGACGAAAGAGAAATGCAAGCTACCTGCAAGCAAAGCTCAGCTTTGAGAGTTACAGCCAATCAAAGATAAGCCTAAAAAAGCCCAACCTGTTAGAATTGCCCCTACGCATTGCGAAGAACGCGAACGAGCATGCGCTGCGCACGC
>CAVBOO010000140.1:0-3732 GCA_963597045.1 bacterium
GAACCAGAGGCTCGCCACCAAGCTTAACCACTTCCCCATCGATGCGAACCCTGCTGAAGCCTTCCTTCTGAAGATCCTCGAAAAGTTTTGTGAACTCGCCCTTTCGACCGGCAACCACAGGTGCCATCAAAATAGCCTTGCTTACAGTAGGGCTTGCCAAACCAAGAATCTCATCTGTGACTTGATCGGTGGTTTGGGATTTGATCTCCTTGCCGCACTCAGGGCAATGAGGCGTGCCCAAGCGCGCGAAAAGCAAGCGTAAATAGTCGTAAATCTCGGTTGTCGTTCCCACGGTGGAACGAGGATTCCGGGAGGTCGTCTTCTGATCAATGGAAACAGCGGGCGAAAGACCATCGATTGAATCGAGATCGGGCTTAGACATCTGCCCCAAAAACATGCGAGCGTAGCTGGAAAGGCTCTCAACGTACCTACGCTGGCCTTCTGCGTAAATGGTATCGAAGGCAAGCGAGCTTTTGCCGGAGCCGCTTAGACCCGTGATGACCACAAGCCTATCTCGCGGAATGCTCAAGCTCACGTTTTTGAGATTATGCTCGCGAGCGCCCTTGATCTCGATACTCTTTTGAGGCATTGAAAGTCCTTTGCCACGTTTGGTTTCAATGGAGACATAATACTACCCCAGCAAACCGAACGACACAAACAGATGTTCGAAAACAAAACAAGCAAAAGGCAATCACTGCAGAGCCAGGCGCGGATATGCAGCTTAAGGCTAACCCCGAGGATGGGCTTGGTGGTGCACGTCCTGCAATCGCTCGGGCGTAAGGTGGGTGTAAACCTGAGTCGTACCCAGATCGGAGTGTCCGAGCATCTCTTGAACGCTGCGCAAGTCCGCTCCCCCGGTCAAAAGATCGGTGGCAAAGGTATGCCGCACCGAGTGAGGGGTAAGCCCGCCGTCAATTCCAGCCGTCGCGAGCGTCTTGTTGAACATACCCCGAATAGCATCGGTACTCATGGGGTTGCCCCGAGTAGACAAGAAGACGAAATCGTTCTCCTTGCCGGTACGCTCCAGCGCTGGCCTGCCTTCGTCAAGATATCGTCTTAAAGCCGATACCGCCTTGTCGTGCAAGGGCACGATACGTTGCTTGTTGCCCTTACCGGTGATCTTGACCATCTTCTGCCGCAGATCGAGCCACGAAAAACGAAGCTCGGATGCCTCCGAAATGCGAGCTCCGCAGGCGTACATAAACTCGAGAATGGCTTGATCGCGCAAATCCTTTGGCTCGTCCCCGTTCGCATGAACCGCCAAAACAGCATCGATGCAGGCGGAATTCATCACCTTGGGAAGGGAGTGTTCAAGCTTAGGCCCGTGAAGAACGGACGCCGGGTCGTAATCGATTTCCCCCTCGACAACAAGCCATCGGTAAAAGGCGCGTACCGAGCTCAAATGCCGATTAATGGTCCGGCGGGAACGACCGCCTTCCTCCTCATCGAACAGATAAAGCCTTAGTTCACGATGATCGCAGCTGAAAGGGTCGATGTCTCGATCGACGCACCAGGCACTGAATGCACACAAGTCCGAACGATAGGCCTTCACGGTAGCATCGGAAAGATTGCGCACTCGCTTAAGGTCACCGCAAAAATCATCGATGAGGGAATCGAGCTTCAACGCTATACCAGTCCAAGCTCGCCCAAGAGACCAAGGTACTCACCGAGCGCTTTATCCCCTCGCCATTGGTAAAAAGCATAGCGCTCACGTTTATTGCGAATCTTCTCGCCGGGCGGAGCGATGATGCCGAAATTAACATGCATTGGCTGGTAGTCGACGGTATGGGGATCGGTTGCATAAGAAAGCAAGGCGCCGAAAACCGTATCCTCGGGAACCTTGGGAGCTTCCAAACCCTTCAAGCCGGCGGCAACGGAGATCGCCACATGCAAGCCCGACCTGATGGCTTCGCAATAGCCCTCGGTACCTCCGAGCTGTCCCGCTACGTACACCTTAGGCTCGAGCTTTTCTGCGGCCGGAGTGTGCAGCTGCAGATTGGCATCGAGCAAATGCGGCGCATCTATGAAAGTGTTGCGATGCATGACGCCGTAACGCGCGAACTCAGCATTTTCGAGTCCGGGTATCATCCTGAAAACCCTACGTTGCTCAGGGAAGGTCAGATTTGTTTGGAAGCCAACTAGATTGTAACTTTGCCCGGATTTGTCCTCAGCGCGCAGTTGAACGTTGGCCCAGGGCTTCATCCCTGTGCGAGGGTCAACCAATCCAACGGGCTTCATGCAGCCGAATCGTGGTGCATCCTCGCCCCGGCGCGCAATCTCCTCGATGGGTTGGCAAGCCTGGAACAGATCGTTCGTCTCGAAATCCTTTTTGATAACCCGCTCTGCCCCCAAAAGCTCCTCGATGAAGTTTTTGTACCCTTCTTTATCAAAGGGGGCGTTAAGGTAATCGCCCTCGGTGCCCGCTTCGTAACGGCTCTGACGAAATACAACGCTCGCATCAAGAGAATCCGCCATGACGATAGGAGCCGCCGCATCATAGAAGGCAAGATGGCTCTGCCCGCTTAGTTCCTGCAAGGAGGAGGCAAGAGCATCAGAAGTCAAAGGACCGCTTGCGAGCACGACGGCGCTTGCGGGCTCCTCCTCGAGAAGCTGGGCACCCGAGGAAGAAGTGTCGGTGAAACCAAGAAGCCGGCCTCGGCCATCGAAGCCCGTCACCTCCGCTCGAACAAGCTCCACCAATGGATGGCCATCGAGCGCATCGGTGATGGCGCAAGAAAAACCTTCGCGATCGACAGCCAGAGCACCGCCTGCAGGGACCTCGTTCTCGATTGCGCAGGCCATCAAAGCGGAGTCGAGGGCCTTGAGCTCGGTTTTCAGCATTCCTGCAGCACTGTCGGGCTTGGTCGACTTAAGGGAGTTGGAGCACACAAGCTCGCCGAGCTTGTCGGTGTGGTGTACTTCCGTTTGCCGAAGGGGGCGCATCTCAAAAAGACGCACGGGTATGTTGCGGCGGGCAAGCTGAAGCGCGCATTCACTTCCGGCGAGACCGCCGCCAATGATGTTCACGTAATTTTCCATGTGCTTCAGGGTACTACAGCTTAGGGCCTTTCAAGCTCGCAAGCTTTTCAGCCTCAAAGCTCGGTCGTAAGTTTCGAAACTCACGCAACGGCGTTCACTCCCACAATCTAGCAACCCCATAGCGCCCGTCCGGATAGCGCGCTATCAAGCCATCTCGTTGCAATTCCACCAGCCGAACGGCAATCCATGAAGCGTCGTCGTAGCCCCGTTTCTTTCCACATCCCGCATTAAGCAGCTCTTCTGGCGACATGGGATTGGCGCGCAATGCCTCAAGAATAGGATCTTTCGAAGTCTTCACTTCGGGGGAACCCTGACTGTGAAGGCACCCGAAAAGACCGAACAGAGCATCTTCAAAAGTTTGCTTATCGACGATGGGCGTAGCGCCCTGGCAGATCAAATGGTTGGCTCCGCGAGACGACGGGGATGCGATGCAACCGGGCACCGCTAAGACCTCCCGGTTCGCTGCAAGCGCATCGTCTGCCGTGGAGAAGGTTCCCGACGGAACACCGGCTTCAACGATGAGAGTCGCCTTTGCCAAACCTGCAATCAGGCGATTCCTCTTCCTGAAGGTATAAGGAAGAGGAGGCTGGGCCCACTCCAGCTCCGACACCAAAGCCCCTCCGTGGTCGATCACCTCTTGGAACAGGGGCACATTGCGCCGCGGGTACAAACGATCGCAACCACCGCCTAAAA
>CAVBOO010000141.1:0-3707 GCA_963597045.1 bacterium
CCGAGATGAAGAAGACTCGCGATCGCTTGGAGGGCATTCTCGCCAAGCATTCCGGCCAGACCATCGAGCGCGTGCACGCCGATTCCGAGCGCGACAATTGGATGACCGCCGAGGAAGCTTGCGCTTACGGCTTGGTTGACAAGGTTGTCAGCTCCCGTTTTTCCAATGAGGCTTAGTCGATGGTGAAGAAATCCCCCGAGTCCTTTGACGGCGAAAACATCCGCTGCGCCTTTTGCGGTAAAACGCCCGATCAGGTTCAATCGATGATATCCGGCCCTAATGGTATTTATATTTGCGATGAGTGCGTCAGTTTGAGCGCCTCAGCGATGATGACCGATTTGAGTTCGCGCGGCATGCGCTCCGACGCTCTGAGTTCCTTGGGGGGTCCCGGCTTCAAGCGCACGAAGGATGGAGCCTACGTTCCCCGCGATCCCTTCTCCGAAGGATGGATCGAGGCCGAGCCCGAGCCCGAGACGGCTCCCGTTTTGGGAGACCTTCCAACTCCGCGTGAACTGTTCGAGAAGCTTTCCGAGCACGTTATAGGTCAGGACGAGGCAAAGCGCGCCTTAGCTGTTGCTGTTTACAACCATTACAAGCGCGTGAGCCTTGGCGAGGATGTCGACCAGGGCGATGTCGAGCTTGCCAAAAGCAACATCTTGCTTTTAGGTCCTACCGGATCGGGCAAGACCCTGCTCGCACAGACCCTTGCACGCACTTTGAAGGTTCCCTTCGCTATCGCCGACGCAACCACTCTTACTGAGGCGGGCTACGTTGGCGAGGACGTTGAGAACATCCTACTCAAGCTCATCGTTGCGGCCGATTACGATATCGATCGTGCGGAGGTTGGCATCATCTATATCGACGAGATCGATAAGATTGCTCGCAAGGCTGAAAACGTCTCGATTACCCGCGACGTTTCCGGTGAAGGCGTGCAGCAGGCTTTGCTCAAAATCGTGGAAGGCTGCGAGGCGTCGGTGCCTCCGCAAGGGGGGCGCAAGCATCCTCAGCAGGAGCTTATCCATATCGATACCACCAACATCCTGTTCATTCTGGGCGGTGCCTTCGTTGGCTTGCCCGAGATCGTCGCGCAGCGAATCGGAAAAACGAGCATCGGTTTCGGTTCCGAGATGCCCGAGTCTCAGCGCGAGGCGGATGCTGAGCTTTTGAAGCAGGTTCTTCCTGAGGATCTGCATAAATTCGGTATGATCCCCGAGTTCGTCGGTCGTGTTCCCGTCGTCACTTCGTTAAGCGAGCTTAACAAGGAAGATCTGGTTCGCGTGCTTACCGAGCCTAAGAATGCCCTGGTAAAGCAGTATCAGGTCATGTTCGAGTTCGAGGATTCCGAGCTTAGCTTCGAGCCTGAGGCCCTAGAGGCCATTGCCGAGCGCGCCATCGAGCATCGCACGGGTGCTCGCGGGCTGCGCAGCATCCTCGAGTCCGCTCTGCAGGATGTCATGTTCGATCTGCCCGACCATGCAATCGAGGGTCGAACCAAGGTCATAGTTCGCAAGTCCGACATCGAGGGCGAGACGGTTCCTCAGATCGTTTCCGATAAGGACCAGGCGAGCAAGCTTAAAGCGGTGGAGGCTTTGCCCAAGATCGAGGAAGCTGCTTCCACCCCCGATGCCGATGGCGGCGCCGATGCCGATGCAACCGCTCCATTTCAGGCGTTAGAATAAATTTTAGATTCTTTCCGGCGCATGCCCGATGGCGTGCGTCGGAGTTCATTAGTCGAAACGAGTCGTTAAGTTCATATCGAAAGGAAGCCTTCGATGGCCGATAAGTCCTCCGAGCAAAGCTACCGTGAGTGGGAAGCCCCTATTTTCGACGCCTGGAAGAATGCTGGCTTGTTCCAGCGCACTCCTGGTTTCGGAAAGCATGGCAACAACGGTTACACCATCGTCATTCCGCCTCCCAACATCACCGGTGTTCTGCATATGGGGCACGCCTTGAACGATACGATTCAGGACGCTTGCATTCGCCGTGCTCGTATGAGGGGCTATCAGACTCGTTGGATTCTGGGCACCGACCATGCTGGCATCGCCACCCAGACCAAGGTCGATAAGCATTTGGCCGAGCAGGGCATCAATCGCCGCGAGATCGGCCGCGAGAAGTTCATCGAGGCTTGTCAGGAATGGCGCTTGCAATATGGCACCACCATCGTCAATCAGATAGCCACCATGGGTTGCTCCTGCGATTACGACGACGAGCAGTTCACTATGAGCGAGGAGTTCTCGCGCGCAGTTCGCAAACTTTTCTGCGACTGGTATCACGATGATCGCATCTATCGCGGAAAGCGCATCGTCAACTGGTGCCCCCACTGCACCACCGCCATCGCTGACGACGAGGCCGAGTACGAAGACGAGCATGGCCATCTGTGGCATCTGCGCTATCCCTTGGTCGAGCCCGTTGACGGCATGGACTACATCGTCGTTGCCACCACGCGTCCCGAGACCATGCTGGGCGATACCGGCGTTGCGGTAAGTCCTAAGGACGAATCGAAGAAGAAGCTCGTTGGCGCCAAGGTCAAGCTTCCCATCGTCGATCGCGAGATTCCCGTCTTCTCCGATTTCTACGTAAATCCTGAGTTCGGCACTGGTTTTGTCAAGGTTACGCCTGCGCACGACCCCAACGACTACGCCATGGGGCAGCGTCACGATCTTGAGCAGGTCAACATCTTCGATGAGACCGCGCATGTGGTTGAGGGCTATGGCAAGTTCTCAGGTATGGATCGAGATGAATGCCGCGAGGCCATCGTTGCCGAGTTCGAGGCGCTTGGCCTGCTTGACCATGTTGACGATCACGACCACTCCGTCATGCATTGCTATCGTTGTCACAACAAGCTCGAGCCCTGGCTCTCCGAGCAGTGGTTCGTCGCCGTCGACAAGCTCAAGGAAGATGCGAAACGCGTTGTCGAGGATGGTTCGATCCAGTTCCATCCTGCGCGATGGAAGCAGGTTTACCTTGATTGGCTGGAGAACCTGAAGGACTGGTGCATCAGCCGTCAGCTTTGGTGGGGTCATCGTATTCCCATGTACTACTGTGATGAGTGCGGTTGGGAGGATGCCTCCGTCGATCCCATTGATGATTGCCCTCATTGCGGAAAGCCCGCTCGTCAGGATGAGGACGTTCTGGACACTTGGTTCAGCTCTCAGCTTTGGCCGTTCGCGACCCAGGGTTGGGCAAGCCAGGGTATGAATGCCCCTGATTTGGGCGATAAGTATCCGACGCAGGTTCTCTCCACTGCACGCGACATCATGGGCCTGTGGGTTGCTCGTATGGTTATGAGCTCCATGTATTGCACTGGTAAGATTCCTTTCGAGCATGTGATCATTCATCCCACGGTGATGGGCGCGGACGGCAAGCCTATGTCCAAGAGCCGCGGCAACGGCGTCGATCCGGTGAAGATGATGGAAACCTACGGTGCCGATGGCATGCGATTCGGCTTGCTTATGCAGGTAACCGGCGCACAGGCTATGCGCTTCGACGAGCATAAACTTGAGAGTTCCCGTAACTTTGCCAACAAGATTCGCAATGCTGCCCGTTTCGTGGGGATGAACCTCGATTCCTATGTTCCCGGCGAACCTGAGCCCGCAACGCCTGCCGATCGTTGGATTTTCAGTCGTCTTGCTGCGCTTGTTTCGAAGGTCGACGAGGCTTATGCCTCCTTCGATTTTGGCGAGATCACGCGTGAACTCTACTCCTTC
>CAVBOO010000142.1:0-3694 GCA_963597045.1 bacterium
CCACCATCGATATGGCCTCGCGCGCTTCCGCCGAGGTACACATTCCCTATGCCGTGGGCGGTGGCTTCCGCGAGCTGGCCGACATGCGCACGATGATCGCCGCCGGCGCCGACAAGGTGAGCCTGAACTCAGCTGCCATTGCCGATCCGTCCCTTGTCACGGCGGGCGCCCGCGCCTTCGGCAGCCAGGCGGTTCTGGTGGCCATCGACGCCAAGCGCGTGCCCGGCAATCCCAACAAGTGGACTGCCTACATTCACGGCGGCCGCAAGGACACCGGCATCGATGCAGTTGAGTGGGCAGTCGAGGCGGCCAATCGCGGCGCCGGCGAGATCCTTCTTACCTCCATGGACTGCGACGGCTCAAAAGATGGCTTCGACCTGGCGCTTACCCGTGCGGTTGCTCGTGCGGTCGACATTCCCGTCATCGCATCGGGCGGCGTGGGCAAGCTCGAGCATTTCGCCGAGGGCATCATCGAGGGCGAGGCCGACGCGGTTTTGGCGGCAAGCGTCTTCCACTTCGGCGAGCTCACCGTTCGCGAAGTCAAGGAATACATGGCGGCGCAGGGGATCCCCGTTCGCCTCTAGCTTCGCAAATGCTGCATAATAAGGGGTAGCTTTTATCCGGCCTTGCTGATGGGAGGGCATCATGGAGCATAACGAGCAGGAAAAGCGCCTGCAGCCGGGCGACGCCGGTTTCACGCGCGGCGGCAAGCGCCGTCAGAACACCAGCACCTATTACAGCCGCAGGCAGAGCGCGCAGGCCATGGGCGAGGATGCCCATCTGACCGCACAGCGCTTGGAGCAGTCGCAGGCGCGCACGCGCACGCAGAAGAGCGCCATCGCCAAGGCAGCCGAGGGCAACGGCATCATCGGCAAAATCTCCGGATTCTTTAGGCGCTAGCGTATGGCGGTTTCCGAAGTTTCCGATCTTTCCATCGACGAGCTCGCCTTCAACGAGGCCGGGCTCATTCCCTGCATCGTGCAAGACGATGCCACGGGCGATGTTTTGATGATGGCCTGGATGAACAAGGAATCGCTGCGCCGCACTCTGGAACAGCGGACCACCTGGTTTTGGAGCCGCAGCCGCGGCAAGTTCTGGCACAAGGGCGAGGAGTCGGGCAACACGCAAAAGCTCGTGTCTCTTTCTTACGATTGTGACGCCGACTGCTTGCTTGCGCGCGTTGTTCCCGCAGGCCCCGCGTGTCATACCGGCCAGCGCACGTGCTTCTACCGCAGCTTCAAGCTGGATTAATCCCTGCCGCCAAGCGACGCGCTGAATCTAGGCGATGTCGAGCAAACGATGCGCCTGCGCGGCGCGTCATATGAAAGGATGAACGAATGGCTTTTGTCGATCTTCTTGGAATCGAAGTGCTTGAAAGCACCCCTGAGCGCTACGTTATGCATACCAAGGTCACCAAGGACATGCTGCAGCCCCACGGGGTTTTGCACGGCGGCATCAGCGCCGCGCTCGCCGAGCATGCTGCAAGCCAGGTGAACACCGACCATTCCGATGCGAACGAGGTACACTGGCTGGGCGTTGAGGTTACGAGCAAGCATTTGCTCCCCGTGTTCGAGGGCGACACCGTCGAGACCATCGCCGAGCCTCTTTCGCTGGGCGGCCGCATTCGCCAGTGGGAGGTCAAGCAGTATCGCCTTTCCGACGGCAAGCTCTTCAACGTTTCCCACATGATCATGTACGGACAGAAACAGCACCACTAAGCGCCAAGCGCTTGCGCTTGGGGCGCCCCACCCAGGAAGGCGTCCTACCCGAGAACTTGGATAGGGCGTCCTTGGCCCTGCCTCGTCGCTGTTGACGCACGTTATTAACTTATCGAAGCTCGTTAGGGCGCCAGGCGTCGCCTTTGCGAGCTTCCTTTTTGCGCTAGCTCATTTTGCTGGTTATCCCGCCGTCTGCCCTATGCGCAAACTTTGAGCTATGCACCGCCAGCCGAAAAGGGCTATACTTCTTTTCCGCATCGCTTGTTGACGATGCTTATGCGACGACGAAGACAGTGCGCGTCGTGGGCGATTTCCCAGAGAGGGCTCGTTTGCTGAAAGGGCCTAGATCGCAGATGCGCAATTCACTTCATCAGCAGCGAACTGAACGCTTTCGCGCTTTCCTAGTCGGCTTATTTCGCACAGGCAAGCTCAAAAGCCAGTAGGCAAGCCGGCCGGCCTCCGTTATCGGGCCCAATGAGTGGGCGCAGCTTCAGGTTATGAGGCTCGCGTCAAACAAGGTGGTACCACGGGAGTCCCTCTCGTCCTTGCGCAAAGGACAAGAGGGACTCTTTTTTATTCGGAAAGGTATGGAGGAATGGCAATCATCGATGACATCACAGCCCTCCACAAGGAAACGCTCGAGCGCATCGGCGCCATCGGCGATTCCAAGGAGCTCGAGGCTATCCGCGTCGAGGTCGTGGGCAAGGCTGGCAGTTTGACCGGTTACCTGCGCTCAATGGGCCAGGTGGCAAAGGAGCATCGCGCACAGATCGGCAAGTCGGTCAACCTGGCGCGCAACGAGATCGAGGCAGCGCTCGAGGCAAAGAAGGCCGAGCTTTCCGCGCTTGAGATGGAAGCGCGCATCGCCGCAAGCGCCGTTGACGTGACCTTGCCCGGCCGCTCCCAGCAGGTTGGCACGCGTCACCTTATCAACGCTATCTCGGACGAGATCTCCGAGCTCTTCTTGGGCCTGGGCTACACCGTGCTCACCGGCCCTGAAGTTGAGACCGATTGGTATAACTTCACGGCCCTGAACGCCCCCGAGGATCACCCTTCCCGCGGCTTGGCCGACACCTTCTACGTCAAGGACAACACCGGTGCCGAGACCGCGGTCAAGGGCGAGTCCGCCGTGTTGCTGCGCACGCAGACCTCCGGCGTCCAGGTGCACGCCATGGAAGATCGCGAGCTTCCCATCTACATCATCGCGCCCGGCAAGGTGTATCGCCGCGACGTGGCCGACCCGAGCCACCTGCCCCAGTTCCATCAGTGCGAAGGCCTGGTCATCGACAAGAACATCACCTTCGGCGACCTGAAGGGCACGCTCGACTACTTCTGCAAGCAGGCCTTCGGCCCCGAGCGCAAGACCCGTTTCCGCGCACATTATTTCCCCTTCACCGAGCCTTCCGCCGAGGCCGATGTGAGCTGCGGCGTGTGCGGCGGCACGGGCCATTTGCATGATGGCGAGAAGTGCCGCATGTGCAAGGGCACCGGCTGGATCGAGATCCTGGGCTGCGGCATGGTCGACCCCAATGTTTTGAAGATGTCGGGCATCGACCCCGAGGAGTACTCCGGTTTTGCGTTCGGCGTCGGCATCGAGCGCGTTGCCTGCTTGAAATACAACGTCCCCGACCTGCGCATGCTTCTTGAAGGCGATATGCGCTTCTTGCGTCAGTTCTAGGGAGGGCCTGAAATGCTAGTTTCTTTGAAATGGCTCAGCGATTACGTTGAGCTTCCAACCGATATCAAGGCCATGTGCGACAAGTTCGACCTCACCGGTACCGGCGTCGAGGGCGTTGAGCGCACGGGCGATAATCTGACGGGCGTCGTTGTGGGCCACGTGGTGTCCTGCGAGCCCCACCCCGATTCCGATCACATGCACGTGACCATGGTTGATGTGGGCGCCGACGAGCCTCTGCAGATTGTGTGCGGCGCGCCCAACATGAAGCTGGGCATCAAGACGCCCGTTGCCACCATCG
>CAVBOO010000143.1:0-3693 GCA_963597045.1 bacterium
GCAGTGGTCAAACCACCAAAGCCCTGAGGTCCAACACCGGACTTGTTGATTTCTTCCAGAAGTTCGCGCTCAAGCGCTGCATATTCAGGGTTAGGGTTAGGAGCGCCAGCTTCACGACGGAGAGCCTGCTTGGAAAGCTGCATCGCCTTGTCTGCGTTGCCACCAATACCAACACCGACAATGGTGGGAGGGCAAGGGTTGCCACCGGCGTTAACAACAGCGTCGATAACAAACTGCTTGATTCCTTCAAGGCCCTGCGCCGGCTTGAGCATCTTGAGCTGAGACATGTTCTCGGAACCGGCACCCTTAGGCATAAGGGTCAGGGTAAGGGTATCGCCCGGGACGATCTTGGTGTAAATGATGGCCGGAGTGTTGTCGCCGGCGTTCTTACGATTAAGAACAGGGTCGATAACCGTAGACTTGCGCAGATAACCATCGATGTAGCCCTTTGCTATGCCGGCATTGATAGCATCCTCAAAGTCGCCACCGGTGATATGAACGTCTTGGCCAAGCTCGGCGAAGATGATGACCATGCCGGTGTCCTGACACATAGGAACGTTATCTTCGCGTGCGATCTTGATGTTCTTGCACACCTTTTCCATGGCATACTTGCCAAATTCCGAGGTCTCCTTTTCAGTCGCCTCGGTAATGATCTTTTCTACGTCACGGGGCAAGTCGCACGCAGCTTCAATAGCCATGCGAGCAATTTCTTCCGTAATGGTAGAAGCGCTGATTTCCTTCATTTTTCACTCGCTTTCTTTTATGGGGGCGCAAGACATTTCGTGCAGGCCTTGCGCCCCGATGGTCAACTGTTGAAAAGACGGATTAGTTGCAAGGCGGCCTACATGTAGCCGATGATTCCCCACCAAGCAAAGCCAACCGTGAAGAAGATGAGCATGGTCACAACCGCGCAAATGATGCCGATCGTCCACCAGCGGCCCTGGCTAACGTATCCCGCACCGAAGAAGACCGGGGCAGGACCTGCGCCGTAGTGAGTCAGACAGCCCATGAGGTTCGAGAAGATACCGAGCAGCATGGCGGACGCCATGACAGGGGCGCCAGCAAGAATGCAAACTGCCAAGAAAGCGGAATACATTGCCGAAACGTGAGCGGTTGCGCTGGCAAACAGATAGTGGGAAAGGAAGTAAACAACCGCAAGAACAACCAGGGCAACCATCCAGGGCAGACCGTTTACCGCTCCAGCCATCATGTCGGAGAACCAAGGAATCAGACCCATGGAGTTTAAGTAGGTGGCCATCATAACCAAGGCGGAGAACCAAACCAGGGTGTCCCATGCGCCCTTTTCGTTCTTGATGTCGTTCCAGTCCAAAACGCCAAACACCAAAAGCATCGTCAGGCCGATGAAGGCGGTAACGGTGGCGTTAAGGCCGATGGAGCTGCCGGCAACCCAAAGAACCAAGATGACGACGAAAACGAAGATCATCAGCTTCTCGGAAGTCTTAAGCGAGCCCATTTCAGCAAGCTTCTGCTTTGCAAGACCAGTAGCTTCGGGGGTTTCCTTAATCTCGGGCGGGAACAGAATAAAGATGATGATCGGAATCAGGATCAAGCAAACCATGCTGGGAACAAATGCCGCGATTGCCCAGCCCGCCCAGTCGATATCGATGCCAGCAAGATCGGCAGCAAGAGTAACCGCCAGAGGATTGGCAGCCATTGCCGTCATAAACATGCCCGAGGTAATCATGTCTGCCTGGAAGGCGGTTACGTGCAAATATGAGCCAATTTTGTTATTGGTACCGTCGTCGGGGCGAGAGCCGAATACATTGGAAAGGGACTGAACGATAGGGAAAATAACGCCGCCAGCACGAGCTGTGTTGGAGGGCATTGCGGTGGACAGAACGAGGTCGGTGAAGATCAGCGAGTAGGTAAGACCAAGCGTCTTCTTGCCAAACTTGCTCATGAAAAGATACGCGATACGGCTGCCCAAACCGGTTTTGATGAAACCGCGGCTGATGAAGAATGCGATAACGATCAACCAAATGGTTGTGTTGTGAAAACCGGAAAGGGTATTGGTGATAAACCCGGTAGACGTGCCATTACCGAGCAGCTGAGTAAGCATGATAACCGTCATCGACAGGATGCACATTGCACCCATAGGCATTGGCTTCATGATCAAACCAACGATCGTTGCAACAAAGATTGCAAACAAGTGCCAGCAGTTAGTGGCCAAGACATCCGCTGGGATATCTTCGAAACCCTTAACTCCTGATGTGAAATCCTGCATGCCTGCAGGAACAGGGATAAACCAAAGAGCAAGACCAATGGCAAAGGTAATCAAAAGGCGCAGCCAATTAACTCCTTCAGCTTTGGGCTTACACTTTGCAATGGCTGCCCGAGTCATCGGATTCAGGCTAGATGATGTAGCCATTACCTCCCACCTCCGCTTCGTATCGAGGCTTAAAACAACGCCACAAATACTGCGGAAAAACGGGGTGCGATCCTACACCCGTTGCGGGTGTATTTTACGTTTAGGCTGGTCAGCTAGGGTGTAATTAGTGAACATGTTCAGATTTCGGCCTGGCGGGTGGTTTTTGATCGGGGGCGTTGGCGGCCACGAAACACCCCTTGCGGGCGTGGTGCTGCGCGGGCGAATGGTCGAAGCTTATACCAGGCAATAGAACACGCCAGACAAACCGGCGACAAAGCTCCTTCCCGTTGGTTGTGCGCGATTCCGGATTTCCGCCGGCTCGCAGCATCCTTCGCGGCATCCCATGCCGCATCCCACGCCGCCGAATTGAATCTGAACCCTCCTCGTGTTCTTTTCCTTCGATTGGTGGACTTTCTGCCTTAAGCCCACCTAATGCGGTTGTGAACCTAACTGCATAGGCAGACCGCCGAGCCTCGTCGATCGCTCCCCCTCCTCGAATCGACGAGCTCGCACCGGTTGCAAAAGAAAGCCCGCCCCGGCGGGCTTTCTTTGTGCGGGCCCCGTGGCGCAGGTTGGCTGGGTAGTGGGCACGACTGGGAGCGGGCGGGCAGCCGAGGGCGGAGGCGTTCGGCTGGGGGGCTGCTGGACGTGGTTGCGCGCAGCCGGGGGCGAAGACGGGGCGATCCGCAAGCAAAATGGTCAAAACTGCCGACCGAGAGAAGCCAAATCCAGAAAATGGCTGCGATTTGGTCAATACCCCGCTCCGGGGGTAATTTTTGCAGAGAAATAACGAAAAAACAGCTTCGCGATGGAGTCGCCTTAATTTGCAATAGCTTTTGACCTGGGGTTTTGTAAACGAGGTTTCGACGGTTCAGCGCGAATGGTCAAATCTATTACCCCGGGGTAGCAGTTTTGACCAAAAGGCACCGATTTTCGGGACCTCAACGAAAAATGGGCAAACCGCTTAAGCCCGCGCCCCACCCGACCACGGCGAACGCGTCGCAACCCGGCCGGCTGTCGCAAGAGCGTCGCGATCAAATCGCACGCGCAAGCACTCCTGCGCTCGGCACAGCTGTGCCCCCCTGCAAGTCTGGCAGTCGGTACATCCAAGCAAGCACTCCTGCCCTCGGCACGGCTGCGCCCAGGCACGGCCGCAACTCCCGTACCCGTACGCCGCTTGAGCGCCGTACCTGCATTAACAGCTTCCTCTTTTGGGGTATATTGCACATAAGAACACACCAAGGAGGCTTACATGGCTGACTTCATCCTAAGCTGCTGCTCAACCGCCGACCTGACCGCCGAGC
>CAVBOO010000144.1:0-3659 GCA_963597045.1 bacterium
GTGGTACTACCAGCATCGTGCCACGATCTCCGAGATCGAGGTGCAGCGCCAAACCTCTTTGCCCTACGAGCCTTTGATCTCGTTGGTGATTCCTTTGTCGCCGGCCGATCGCAAACCTGCCTTCATCGCCCTGGACGCGCTTTTGCGTCAGAGCTACGACTTGTTCGAGGTCGTCATCGTCGACAAGTGCCCGCAGGAATATTCCTATGATGGCCTGCTTAGCGCATGGGCGGGCGATCCGCGCCTGGTGAGGATCGCCGTTTCGGAGGATACCGACGACGCCACCTGCATGGCCACGGGTCTGATGCAGGCGCGCGGGTCCTACCGTGCGGTGCTGCACCCCTCCGTGGTGCTTGCGCCCGAGGCCTTGTTCTTCTTCGTGCGCAAGATCAACGAGCCCATCGACTCCCGTGGTGATTTTTGGACGAGCGGTTGGAGCGGTCAGCGCACCGGCGCGGGCATTCCCGACCAGATGGCATCGGTCGCCGCAAGTTTGGGCGAGGATCCTATAGTCCTCTACTGCGATCATGACCATCTTGATGTGCAGGGCAACCTGTACGCCCCCGAGTTCAAGCCCGTCTGCGCGCCTGATTTCCTGCGCGCCTATCCCTACGTTGGGCCTTTCGTCCTGTTTTCCTCCGAAGTGATAAGGACGGTCGCCGAGGCGCGCGGTTTCGCAAGCGAAGGCTTCATGCACGACCTTCTGCTTAAGGCATGGGAGCTTGGCGCGGTGTTCTGCCGTGTGAGCAGCGTGCTCTACCACGTGCAGGACGTCGACGCTACGGACGCGCCGCTCGTGACGCTCAACGAGGAGCGCATTGCCAGCGCCACCCGAGGGAGCCGCAAGGCCTTGGCCCAGCATTTGCGCCGCTTGGGCTGCCAGGCGACGGTCGTCTCCACGCCTTACGGCATGTCGGCAACCTATCACCTGCCCAACCCCGCGCCGCGCATCTCCATTGTGATGTTCGGAGCCGACAACCTGGAGCGCCTGAGCTTGGGCGTCGAGCGTCTGCTCAAGGCCGAGGAGATGCTGCCTTTCCAGCTGGTGATCGCCGATTCCTCACCCGACAAGCGCGCCGCTGCGAAGCTGCATGCCGAGATAAAGAGGGCCCACCCCGACACCGAGGTGGTTGCCCATGACGGCGTTTTGTCGCGCTCGAG
The DNA here is from genome assembly GCA_963597045.1 of bacterium. Lineage (GTDB taxonomy): Bacteria > Actinomycetota > Coriobacteriia > Coriobacteriales > Eggerthellaceae > Anaerotardibacter. Next base: position 1,162 of record CAVBOO010000144.1, read on the forward strand.
CCTTGCAAACGCCGCAGTCAAGCATGCCACGGGCACGCATCTGCTTTTCCTCGATGCGGCCACCGAGCTGGTGAGCGCCGACGCCTTGGCCACCATGGTTTTGGAGTGCCTGGTTCCTGGCGTCGGTATCGTCGGCGGCAAGGTGCTTTTACCCGACGACACGATCGCTCATGCGGGCACCATCATCGGCGTCAACGGTGGCGCCGGTTTCGCGGGTGCCGGCTTGCCGCGCACGCGTACAGGCTACCTCAATCGCTTCGCCGCTCCCTCCGAGGTAAGCGCGGTATCGATGAACTGCATGATGGTTTCGCGCGAGGTCTTCGATAAGGTAGGCGGCTTCGACGAGCGCTTCCGCATGGGTTTGGCCGATGCCGATTTCTGCCTTCAGGCGGCCAAGCACGGCTATCGCTGCGTCCTGTGCCCGCAGGTCGAGGCCTACGATCATCGCTCGACCAACCCGGAGCGCCTGGTCACCGACGAGCAGCGTCTGCGCTTCGAGCAGGAGCGCGCCTATTTCCGTTATCGTTGGCCGCGCTACTTCGTCGCGGGCGATCCTTATTTGTCCGATTCCCTAAATTGGCAAAACGCCTATTACCGCATCTGGCGATAGCGCCTTTGGGCCCGCTCCCTTTGCCGTGCCTTGAGCTTTCCTTTGCGCAATCCCTTGTCGAGCAAGGGTTTTCGCTTGAAATTCGTTGAAATACGAATGAAACAAGTAGCTATATAATCATGCTTTAGGAAATTTTTCAGACGCATTGCAAAGGGGAGTGCTATGGCTACAAGCCCTGATCAGGATTTCGTCTTAAAGACCGTCAAGAGCCGCGACGTTCACTTCGTCCGTTTCTGGTTCTGCGACGTCCTTGGCCACATGAAATCTTTCGCGGTCATTCCAAGCGAGTTGGAGCACGCCTTCGAGGAAGGCATGGGCTTTGACGGCGGCAGCGTTCGCGGCTTTTCGTCCAAGTCCGAGTCCGACATGGTTGCCTTCCCCGAAGCATCCACTTTCCAGATTCTTCCCTGGCGACCCAACAAGAACGCGGTAGCACGTATGTTCTGCACGGTGCGCACCCCCGAGGGCGAGGTCTTCGATGGCGATTCGCGCGCAGTGCTCGGCCGCATGGTCGCTCGTGCCGCCGAAAAGGGCTACATCATGAACGTCGGCCCCGAGCTTGAGTACTATTACTTCCGAAACTCCGAGGGCACCCCTTCGGGCTTCGACACCAACCCCGCCACCGGCGAGCCCATTCCCATCGATTGCGGCGGCTACTTCGACCTCACCTCGCTCGACTCCGCAAGCGACCTTCGTCGCGACACCATCCTCACGCTTGAGCATATGGGCATCCCCGTCGAGTACTCCCACCACGAGGGCGGCCCCTCCCAGCAGGAAATCGACCTTCGCTACGCCGATGCGCTCACCATGGCCGACAACGTGATGACCTACAAGATGGTCGTCAAAGAGGTTGCCTTGCAGCATGGTCAGTTCGCCTCCTTCATGCCCAAGCCGCTCTCTTCGGCACCTGGCTCGGGCATGCATGTTCACCAGAGCCTCTTCGACGAGGATGGCAACAACCTGTTCTTCGACCCCGAGGATCCACAAGGCTTCCGCCTGTCCAAGCTCGCCAAGCACTACATCGCCGGTCTTCTTAAGTACGCGCGCGAGTTTTGCTTGATCACCAACCCCAGCGTCAACTCCTACAAGCGCTTGGTTCCCGGCATCGAGGCTCCCGTTTCGGTCAGCTGGGCGCGCAACAACCGCTACACCCTCATCCGCATCCCCGGCTACAAGCCCAACAAGGAAGAGGCCTGCCGCGTCGAGCTGCGCAATCCCGACCCGTCCGCCAACCCCTACCTTACCTTCGCCGTCATGCTCGCCGCAGGTTTGAAGGGCATCGAGGAGGAGCTCGAGCTTTCTGATCCCATCGACGATCCCGGCCTGGCCGAGGCTTCGCGCCAGGAGCTCAAGGAAAGGGGAATCCCTTCCTTGCCCGATAACCTGGGTGAGGCCGTTGAGATTTTCGCCTCCTCCGAGCTGATGAAGGAAGTTTTAGGCGAGCACATCCACGGCTTCTTGGTCGAGGCCAAGCGTCGCGAATGGAACGAATACCAACAGCATGTTTCCTCTTGGGAACGCGAGCACTATCTGCCGGTAATCTAGGAGGGAAGTAGGAATGCAACGCAAAAACGTCATATTCATCGCCGATAGCCTTGATAACGCGCACAAGTTCCAGGCCGTGTTAAGCGGCTTGGACGTCGACGTGACCGCCGGGTCCTCTTTGCAGTTCAAGAAGATCATCAGCGAGAACCCTTCTTACGATCTGGTTATTTACGAGGCAAACGGTGCCGAGGCGGCATCCGCCCTCTCCACGGTCGAGCAGACTTTGGTTGACGACGGCGGGTCTTCCATCCTGGTAATCGTCCCCGAGGAGAATCTGGGCAACTTCCGCCTGCCTGTGCAGTTGAACTCCGACTTCGTGGTGCATGGCGCCAGCTCCGAGGAG
>CAVBOO010000145.1:0-3641 GCA_963597045.1 bacterium
ACTGCCGTATTGTAACAGCTAAACGAGCCTAACGCCCAAACTGCTGCTACAAGCCGGCGGCGTCCATGATGATGCCCTGCAGGATATCGGACTCACTCACCGTGAAGCCCGGGGCGCCGACTAGCTCGAGCACGATCTGCAAGATAAGCGCACCGGCCACGATGACGGGCGCGCGCTTAGGCTCAAGGCCCACCACGCGCTCGCGCTCGGCCAGGGGCATCGAGGCAAGCTCGGCGTAAATGCGCTTCAGCGTTTCAAGGCTCACGAAAGACCCATCAACCAAGGCAGAATCGTAGACGGCCATCTTTGAATCGATGGAAACCATGGAGGTCGCGGTTCCTGCCACCGCCACAACGCGATCGCAAGCGCAGCCATCGGACAGGGCGCGCGCGATGATGGGATTCATCGTCTCGCGGATCCAGGCCGCAGCTGCATCGAGCTCCTTAGCGGTCGGAGGATCGCTGGGCAAGAAGCGCTCGGTTACCCTGCGGCAACCGATGTCGAAGGAGTGGCGGAACTCAGGATCCTCGCCACCGCGCCCGAACACCAGCTCGGTGGAGCCGCCGCCGACGTCGACGACAAGCAAGCGCTCACCTACATACGCACTTGAGGCGCCCTTGAAGGAAAGCGCCGCCTCGCGCTCCCCAGGAATGACGCAGAGGGAAACGCGCGATTTGCCCAGCTCGTCAATGAGCTCCTGAGCGTTTTCGGCGTCGCGGGAAGCGCTTGTGGCCAATGCGGTAACGGGAATCTCGGGCTCGCCTTTTAGCTGCAAGGCGTCGATGCAGTTACGGTACTCGGCGATGGTGCGCGAAACACGCTCGATGGCATCTTCACGAAGGACGCCCGTCTTATCGACGCCCTGCCCCAAATTGGTGATCTCGACACGGCGAAGCTGCTCGTCGAGCGATCCGCCAACGACGTCGGCCACAAGTAGACGGCAAGTCACCGTTCCGATGTCGATTGCAGCGAAGCGTTTAGCCTTCATAGCCGAAGATCACATCCAGCACTCCCGAATACCAGGTATCGGGAGTTTGGGCCTTGGCTGAAGCCAGGGCGAGGGACTGAGTGGTGCTGGCCGAGCTTGACGAAGTGGAGGACTGGGATTCCTCGTCGGTCAAGCCGACCACGTTGACCGAATGCTCGCCGGATTTGAGCCAACCCAGTTGCTCGTGAGCGTAGTCCGCCAGGCCTTCATCGGTGGAAAGATAGTCCACGTCGGCCTTGACCTGCTCGTATTCGGCAGAGCTTATCTTGTACTGAGCCTGAAGCTGCTGCAAGGAGCGGCCTTCGTTGTACCAGTCGGCAATGGGTTGGTAGAGGATGAAAACCGAGAACGCCATGGCGATCATCGCAACGCATGCCCACTGGCCTCCCCTGGTGCCGACGAGCAAGGACAAGGGGTTGAACCCCGCGAAGGAAAAGCGGGATTTGCCGGACTTGGCATCGTCTTGCATGTGCGCGGAGCGGCGGTGGTCTTTGCCCATCTTCATCTCGTAGAGGGCGGCGCGGCTCGACTGCTCGGGCTGAGAGGATCGGGCATCGCCTGCAGGCACGTTACGCTCGAAAAGGCGCTCGGCCTTCGCGGAGCGCATCTTATGCGTAAGCTTGCCAAAAGCGGTTTCATTCTTTTGACGCTGAGCGCGAGAGTTGCGCGCGCCATGTGCACCGTTGCCCTTTGCCTCCTGACGGCGCTCCTCCTCCTCGGAGAAGGCCCCCATGGACATGCGTGAAGATGCATGCCTGGCCGAAGCCCCTGCTTCGAAGCTGCGATACGCGGCGTTACGCTTAGGACTGTCGGTGTAAGAATCGACAGACGAAGCGCTCATGCGCGCATGGGAACCCTTTTGAGCGCGCGAAGCCCGACGAGAAGTTGCTGATTGAATCGCAGACTGATCAGGGGTTTTTGTTTTTTCCCGAGAATCACGAAAACGCGGGGCAGAAGCCCTCGCGTCGGCAAAAGACAAGATGTTGGCAGTGTTGGACACTGTGTGTTGGCCCCTTAGCATCTGGTGTGTTTAAGTGGTGCGATTAATGCTGTTAGAACTAGTCAGAAATGGTATCACAGGATACCTTGCTTGCACGAAAATAAAACGACGATCGCGCAGGATTCTTGCTCAATCGCACATCTTGCGATTCCCTCTATCATTTCCCCTTATTGGCAAGGCTGCCAGCAAAGATCCCAAAAAGAAAACGAGCCGCATGAAGCGGCTCGTTACCAGCTGGGAATCCCCGGCTGTTTTCTGAAAGAAGGTTGCGCCTACTCCTCGTCGAGAGCAGCGGCAACCTCCTCGGTAATCTCCATGGTGTGGTAGACGTTCTGGAGGTCTTCAAGCTCCTCAAGGCGATCGATCAGGCGCATGACCTTGCGAGCCTCGTCGGCGGTGACGACGGTGGGCGTGGTAGGGATCATCGTGAGCTCGGAGCCCTTGATCTCGATGCCCTGCTCCTCAAGGGCGCTCTTCACTGCGTGCAGGTCGGAGGCGCCGGTATAGACGATCCACTCGTCGCCGCCGTCCTCGTAATCCTCGCCGCCAGCCTCGGCGACGGCCAACATGAACTCGTCCTCGTCGACGGCGTTCTCTTTATCGGCGACCTTCTTTTCCTCGGACTTGATGACCTTCTCGACCAGGATCTGACCCTTGCGCTCGAACTGGAACGCAACGGAGCCGCTGGTGCCCAGGTTGCCACCATGCTTGGTGAAAGCGGAACGAACATCGGCCGCGGTGCGGTTGAGGTTGTCGGTCAGGGCCTCGCAGTAGACGGCAATGCCGCAAGGGCCGTAGCCCTCGTAGACCTTTGTCTCGTAGCTTGCGGCATCCTTGCCGGTGCCGAAGGCCTTGTCGATGGCGGTCTTGATTTTATCCTTGGGCAGGGAGTAGCCCTTAGCTTTGTCAATGGCGGCAGCCAGAGAAGCGTTGTTGTCTGGATTCGGGTCGCCACCCTCTTTAGCCGCAACGGTGATGTTACGAGACAACTTGGAGAACAAAGCGGAACGCTTTGCGTCCTGGGCTGCCTTGCGATGCTTGGTGGTTGCCCACTTTGAATGTCCGGACATTTGCACTTCCCTTCGGATGAGTATCGTTACGCAGCGGGACTCCCCTACTGCACAAATATGCTTACGCGACTCGTCAGTGTAGCACAATTTCGTTAAGCTTATCTCGATTGAAGAGCCACCCGCGTTGTCTGGAGGAAGCATGCAGCGCCAAGTGATACAGATAGACCGCGAAAAATGCGACGGCTGCGGCCTTTGCGTCAATGCCTGCCATGAGGGCGCGCTTGGACTCATCGACGGCAAAGCGACGCTTTTGCGCGATGATTTTTGCGACGGCATGGGCGATTGCCTGCCCAGCTGCCCGCAGGACGCCATCAGCTTCGTGTGGCGAGAAGCTACCCCTTACAACGAAGCTGCCGTGATTGCCGCCCAAATGGCTAAGGCGAAAGCCGACTCGCACGCGAACATGCCTGCAGATTTCGCTTGCCCGAGCACCCAAGCTAAAAGCTTGCAAACCAAACCCGCGCCCAGCGAAGACGAGCTCGGGGATCAGATTTCGGGCAAAAGGGAGGCGCTAGCGCCTAGCTCTCAATTGGGGCAATGGCCTTGCCAGATCAAGCTCGTCCCACCGACGGCCCCCTACCTG
>CAVBOO010000146.1:0-3603 GCA_963597045.1 bacterium
AATGGAGGTAGTCGGCTCCGGCCAGAAAACCTCCTTGGTCACATCAAGCTCATCCATATCCATAAAGGCAGGCGCCAAGGTGGTTAGGCGCCCTTTGTTCAGATGAATCGGCGCCTTTTTATGCGCGCCCGCTTCGTAAGCGATCACGCGTTTGAGCATGTCGACGTCGCCCTTGCGGCATAGTTCGATTTTGGCCTTTGCCAAGCTTGAGCTCGCGGCCAGCACGTCTTCATCGATGCAATCGTCAACATAGGATGCGATGATCTTGATGGCCTCGGGCAGGCATTCTTTCGCCGTATCGGGGATGGAGCGAAAAGCCAGTTTCAAATCATGCTTGATGGAGCGATTTTGGTACAGCTTCCGCAAAGAAATGGATGAGGTTTTTGCTAGATAATCCAGGACCACGCGTGAGGCGTTAAGACGCGCGCGCAAGTTTTCCACGTCGTGGCGTTGCTGGGTGATGGAGGTCTCGTCCCCCGTGCGCACGCGGTAGAAGTACAGTTTTTCGGGAGTCGCGGCAATGCGCGCAGCTTTTTCAAGTGCGAAAATGCTGAAAGGCAGGTCTTCGTACACAACGCCTTCGGGAAAGCTAAGCTCCTTTTTCAAATAAAAAGAGCGTAGGAACAGCTTGTTGCAGCAGCTGGTGTTGAAGATTTGGCGGGGAAGTTCTTCCAGGTTACCCGCTTGAATCTTTGTCCCTCTGAACGCATTGTCGAACAAGGGCGAGGGATACTTTTTATCGGAAAGGTTGTTGAAGTGCGACATGCCGCAGGTGGCTATCTGGGCATCAAAATGCTTGGCAAGCGCATATAAGCGCTCGAACATGCGCGGATCAAGCAGGTCGTCGGAATCGACGAAAGTCAGGTATTCGCCCGAGGCCAGGGAAGCGCCCAGGTTGCGGGTGGCTGCCACGCCGGAATTTTCTTTATGCACATAGGCAACGTTGGGGTAGTGCTTGGCGTAGGCTTTTCCGATGGCCGCGCTGCCGTCGGTTGAGCCATCGTCAACAAGGATCACCTGCAGTTCGCTTTTAGTTTGCCCCAGAATGGAATCGATGCAATCGGCCAGGTAGCGTTCCGTGTTGTAAATGGGCACTACAACGCTGATATCGAAGTGGCCGCCGCCGCTCTTCAAGTGTGTGATTTTGTGCTTTATCGCTGCAGGCAGTAGCCCCATGAAAGCTCCCCAAATAAGTGAATTTAGGCGTTAATTATATCGAGTTAATGCAGAGGGCGGTTTTTTGCTATGTAAAGTCCATGCCAAGGCGCGCAAAACTTGTATCATGGAACAAATCTTTACGCACTACCGAGGGGGAGCAATGGCTCTTAAACGAGTTTTGACCTACGGCACATTCGATCTTCTGCATTACGGTCACATTCGCCTGCTCAAGCGTGCGGCTGAGCTGGGTGACTACCTGGTGGTTGCCCTTTCCACCGATGAGTTCAACGCAAGCAAGAAAAAAACCAGTTTCTACGATTACGAGACGCGCAAGGAAATGCTTGAGGCCATTCGATACGTTGACTTGGTTATCCCCGAGGAAAATTGGGCGCAGAAAGCTACCGATATCGAGGAATATCACATTGATACCGTGGTTATGGGTGGCGATTGGGCTGGAAGCGAGCGCTTCGAGTATCTGAAGGATGTATGCGAGGTCGTTTACCTCGACCGTACCCCGGGCATTTCCACCACTCAAGTTAAGGAAAACCTCAACATCGCCAAATAGGGCGGGATTGGATAGATATGAATTTTGCAGCAATCTTGGCGGGCGGTAAGGGCACCCGCATGGGCAACATGGACAAGCCTAAGCAGTACCTGGACTTGGCGGGAAAGCCGATTATTGCCTACACCGTCGAAAAGTTCCTGGTAATGCCCGAGTTTGAAAAGGTGCTGGTGCTGTGCCCCGAGGCTTGGGCCCAGCCCACGCGCGACATTTTGGAAAAGGCTTTTGGCGTCAACGACAAGCTGGTGGTTATCCAGGGCGGCGCCGACCGCAACGGCACGGTGATGAACGCCGTTAACTACATCGAGGAAAATTACGGCATCGATGACCAAACGGTTATCTGCACGCATGATTCCGTGCGCCCCTTCGTCACCTATCGCATTATCAAAGAGAATTTGGACGCGATGGCCAGTTATGATGCTTGCGACACCGTCATTCCTGCTACCGACACCATCGTGGTGAGCGAGGGCGGCAAGGAAATCGACAGCATCCCCGAGCGCTCCAAGATGTACCAGGGTCAGACGCCGCAGACCTTCAAGGTGGCCAAGCTCAAGGCCTTGCAGGAAAGCCTGACCCAGGAAGAAAAGCAGATTCTTACCGACGCCTGCAAGATCAGCGTTTTGCGCGGTGTGCCTTGCGCGCTGGTGGAGGGCGAGACCTTCAACCTGAAGATCACCTATCCTTCCGACTTGAAGATGGCGCAAGCCCTGCTTGGCATGGAGGCTTAAAACCATGCTGAACACCGTTTACCAACTAACCGCCCCGCGCCGCATCGAGGTTTTGGTGCGCGACGAGGCGCTGGACGCCACCAGCTTGGTGGTGCGCCCCACCCATCTTTCCATTTGCAATGCCGACCAGCGCTATTACCAAGGCACGCGCGGTGCGCACATTTTGGCGAAGAAGCTGCCCATGGCGCTTATCCACGAGGCCATTGGCGAGGTAGTGCTGGACCCTACGGGCGAATTCGCTCCGGGCACGGCCGTGGTGATGATTCCCAACTTGCCGAGTGAAAAGCACCCCATCATCGCCGAGAACTATCTGCGTTCCAGCAAGTTCCGCGCATCGAGCGCCGATGGCTTCATGCAGGAGTTGGTGATTACCAACCACGACCGCGTTGTGGTGCTGCCCGAGGGCATCGATAAGGACGTGCTGGCTTTTACCGAGCTTGTTTCGGTTATGACGCATGTGATCAGCCGCTTCGATGCGATTGCGCACGAAGAGCGCAGCAAGGTTGGCTTTTGGGGCGATGGCAACGTGGGTTTTATTGGCTCGCTGCTGTTCAAGAAGACGCACCCCGAGTCCGAGGTGTACGTTTTCGGCCGCAACGCCGACAAACTTTCCGACTTCACCTTCGCGGATGGCACGTATTTGACCAGTGAAATCCCTGACGATTTGATTGTGAGCCACGCCTTCGAATGCGCGGGCGGCATGGGCTCCGAAAGCGCGATCGACCAGATCATCGACCATATTCAGCCCGAGGGCACGGTGGCGCTGTGCGGCGTTACCGAGAACCCGGTGCCCATTAACACGCGCATGGTGTTGGAAAAGGGTCTGCGCCTGTTCGGCAGCAGCCGCAGCGGCCGTGCCGATTACGAGCGTACGCTGGAGCTGTATCAGCAGCATCCCAGCATCCCGGAGTACCTGAAGCGCATCGTTGGTCAGGTATTCGATGTTCGCGATGTCGCCGACATGACCGCCGCTTTCGAGGCCGACATCCAAAAGCGCCTTGGCAAGACCGTGATGCATTGGAATAAATAGGTGCGTTAGTGCCGCAGGCGGCAGTGCAGCAGGCAGCAGGTAAACTGCCTCTTTATAAGAATCAGTCGCTTTAGCGCCGCTGAGGGGGTTTCCTCGGCGGCGTTTTCTTGATTGCTGTTGTGTGC
>CAVBOO010000147.1:0-3591 GCA_963597045.1 bacterium
CCTAAAGGTTGGCGACACCGTCGTCTCCGGCGCAGATGCAGACATCAAGCCCGGCAATGCTTTGCCTCTGTCCGCGATTCCCGTTGGCACCCTGATCCATGCTGTAGAGCTTCAGCCTGGTCGTGGCGCCGCAATTGCTCGTTCCGCAGGCACCAGCATCCAGCTCATGGGTAAGGAAGGCAACTACGCAATCGTCCGTATGCCTTCTTCCGAGATGCGCCGCGTTCTCATCACCTGCCGCGCCACCATCGGCGAGGTCGGCAACGCTGAGCATGGCAACATCAAGATCGGCAAGGCCGGCCGTAACCGCTACAAGGGCATTCGTCCTTCCGTCCGTGGTACGGTCATGAACCCCGTCGACCATCCTCATGGTGGTGGCGAGGGCAAGAACAAGTCCGCTGGTCGTCATCCTGTTACTCCTTGGGGCGTTCCCACTAAGGGCCATCGCACCCGTAACAAGAAGAAGTACTCCAGCCGCCTGATTATCCGTCGTCGCAAGAAGTAGTGTGAGGAGATTACTTTGAGTCGAAGCATGAAGAAGGGCCCCTTCGTTGAGCCCCGCCTCCTCGGTCGCATCATCGCGATGAACGAAGCAGGCGAAAAGAACGTCGTTAAGACATGGTCTCGTTCCTCCACGATCTTCCCCGAAATGGTCGGCCACACCATCGCCGTCCACGACGGTCGCAAGCACGTGCCGGTTTACGTTACCGAGTCCATGGTTGGTCATAAGCTCGGCGAGTTCGCTCCTTCGCGTACTTTCCGCGGCCACAAAGCTTAAGGAAGGGTGAAACATGGAAGCTAAAGCAATCACTCGCTATGTGCGTGTTTCTCCCCGTAAGGCACGCATCGTTCTTGACCAGATCCGCGGCAAGAACGTCGTGAAGGCGCAGGAGACCCTGCTCTTCACCAACCGCGCAGTTTCTGAGACCGTCCTGAAGACCCTCAACTCTGCAATCGCCAACGCCTCCCAGAAGGGCGTCGCCAACACCGACGAGCTTGTGGTCAAGGCTTGCTACGCTGACGAAGGCCCCACGCTCAAGCGCATTCGTCCCCGTGCAAAGGGCAGCGCTGCTCGCATCCGCAAGCGCACTTCCCACATCACCATCATCGTCGCAACCCGAGAGGAGGCATAGGAATGGGTCAGAAGGTAAGCCCTACTGGTTTCCGTATCGGCGTCATCGAGAATTGGCGTAGCCGCTGGTACGCAGACAAGGACTATGCTAAGAACCTTGAAAACGATATCGCTATCCGCAAGTTCCTCGAGAAGGAACTGGCTCACGCCGCCGTCTCCCGCATCGAGATCGAGCGTGCAGGCGAGAAGGTGAAGGTCATCATCACTACCTCCCGTCCTGGCGTTGTCATCGGCAAGAAGGGCTCCGAGGTCGATGCCCTTCGCAAGAAGCTCAACAAGATCGCTAGCGGTTCCGTCAACGTCGAGGTCGTCGAGGTCAAACGCCCCGAGCTCGATGCTTCCCTTACCGCTCAGTCTGTCGCCGAGCAGCTCGAGAACCGCGTTGCCTTCCGTCGCGCAATGCGCAAGGCCGTTCAGTCTGCTCGCAAGTCCGGTGCTCAGGGTATCCGTATCCAGTGCTCCGGTCGTCTCGGCGGTGCCGAGATGAGCCGCCGCGAGTGGTACCGCGAAGGCCGTGTGCCCCTGCACACCCTCCGCGCCAAGATCGACTATGGCTTCGCAACCGCTAATACCACGTACGGCGCAATCGGCATCCAGGTCTGGATCTACCATGGTGAGGTCCTGCCCGGCCAGAAGACCCCTGAGCCCGCTCTCGAGGGTACTTCTCGCCCCAACCGTCGTCGTCGCAACAATTCGAGGGGTGATAAGTAATGCTCGTACCTAAACGCGTTAAGCATCGTAAGGTGCAGCGTGGCTCCATGAAGGGCAACGCAAAGGGCGGCACGAAGCTCAACTTCGGCAGCTACGGCATTCAGGCTCTTGATCGTCATTGGGTTACCAACCGTCAGATCGAGGCTGCCCGTATCGCCATGACCCGCCGCATGAACCGTACTGGTAATGTCTGGATCACCATCTTCCCCGACAAGCCCATCACCCAGAAGCCCGCTGAAACCCGAATGGGTAAAGGTAAGGGTAACCCCGAGGGTTGGGTTGCTGTCGTAAAGCCCGGTCGTATCATGTTCGAGATCGACGGCGTTGATGAAGAGACTGCACGCGACGCTCTCCGCCTCGCTATCCAGAAGCTCCCCATCAAGTGCAAGATCGTCACCCGTGAGGAAGGCCAGAAGTAAATGAAGGCAGCAGAAATTCGCGAGCTTTCTGCAGACGATCTGCAGGCTAAGCTCAAGGACGCCCGCGCAGAGCTGTTCAATCTGCGCTTCCAGATGGCAACGGGCCAGCTCGACAACACTGCCCGTGTCAAGCAGGTTAAGAAGGACATCGCACGTCTCCTGACCGAGATCCGTGCCCGTGAACTGAGCGCTTAGCTCAGGCGAACTTAAAGAAAGGTTGAGAAGAATGGCTGAAGAACGCAATTCTCGCAAGGTTCGCCAGGGTGTCGTGGTCAGCGCCGCAGGCGACAAGACCATCGTCGTGCAGATTCATGAGCGCAAGCCTCATCCCGTGTACGGCAAAATGGTGAACAGCACCAAGAAGCTTCACGCACATGACGAAAACAACGAGGCAGGCGTAGGCGATACCGTCACCATCATGGAGACCCGCCCCCTGTCCAAGATGAAGCGCTGGCGCCTCCTCGACATCGTGGAGAAGGCCAAGTAGTCAAGACCTTGTGTCTGTCTACTTCGGTTACTGTCTGAAAGGGATAAGCAAATGATTCAAATGCAGAGCATGCTCGCCGTTGCTGACAACTCCGGCGCACGCAAGGTGCAGTGCATCAAGGTCCTCGGCGGCTCCAAGCGCCGTTACGCTGGCCTCGGTGACGTCATCATCTGCAGCGTGAAGGAGGCCGCTCCCAACGGCAACGTCAAAAAGGGCGATGTCGTACGCTGCGTCGTAGTGCGTGTTAAGAAGGAAGTCCGTCGCAACGACGGTAGCTACATCAAGTTCGACCAGAACGCCGCCGTGCTGATCGATGCCTCCGGTGCTCCTCGTGGCACCCGCATCTTCGGTCCCGTGGCTCGCGAGCTTCGTGACAAGAAGTACATGAAGATCGTGTCCCTGGCACCTGAGACGCTGTAAGGGGAGTATCACTATGGCAAAGATGAACATCAAAAAGGGCGACAAGGTCAAGGTCATCGCTGGTAAGGACCGCGGTGCCGAGGGTGTTGTCCTGGCATCTTTCCCTTCGAAGCAGCGCGTTGCTGTCGAGAAGGTAAACATTGTCAAAAAGGCTCAGCGTCCTACGCAGGCCAATCCTCAGGGTGGCATCTCCTCCGTCGAGGCTCCCATCCATGTGTCCAACGTTCAGCTCGTCTGCCCTTCCTGCAATGAGGCTACTCGCTTCAGCATCAAGCGCGAGGACGGCAAGAAGACCCGCGTTTGCAAGAAATGCGGCAAGGACATCGACTAATTAATTTGGTCAACACAAAAGAAGGGGTCGACATTGTTCGACCCCTTCTTTATAATTGTTGGCTCATGACCCTTGCAGGAGGCAAGGGACG
>CAVBOO010000148.1:0-3579 GCA_963597045.1 bacterium
CCGTAGGACAGTACGAGATGCGGCGGCCGTTCATGATGGAGCTTGCGGAAAGCTCGATGTCCTCGGTGAGCAGATGGTACTTCCAGCCGCCCATTTCCTTGATGACCTTGGCGCTTACGAAGAAGCCCGTGCCCGAGACCGCGCAGCTCGTGTTGAGCGTCAAGCGTGCTTGGGAGAGGAACTTGGCCTCGCGCATGAACCAGGTGGCGTAACCTGCGGAAATCCAATTGGAACCATAGTTCTTGGAGTTGCGGTAGCTCGTGGAGATCTCGGCGCCGTTGTCGAACACCTTGTTCATCTCGCGGAAGTAATTGACGTCGAGCACGTTGTCGGCGTCGAACACGAAGAAGGCCTCGTAGCCCTGATCGGCGTAAAGCTGATTGATGCACGAGAAGCCGTAATCGAGCGCGTAGCCCTTGCCGATCTTGTCGGTGTTGAAGCGCGGGAACACGATAGCGCCCGCTTCCTGCGCCACAGCGGCGGTGTTGTCGGTGCAGTTATCGGCGATCACGAAGATGTCGATGAGCTCTTGCGGGTAGTTTTGCACGCGAATGCTGTGGATAAGATCGCCGATGACGGCGTTTTCGTTGCGAGCAGAAACAACGACGGCGAATTTATGGTTCTTCTTCGCGACGAGCTGAGGAGGCTTGCGCGTGAGCACCACGAACACGTAATAGAGCTGATAGGCGTAACAAAGCGTGAAAATCAAGAACACGCAAAAATTAAAAATGTCAACGAACGTTACCGATTCGAGCAACTGATCGAACATGATCCTCCAATTATCTACCCTGCAGCCCTTGGACAAAACTGCAGGACGCGACACCTGCCGCCGCGCACTCCGGCCCCTCCTTGAGCATTGCCAGCTGGTCGTGCAAACCACCTTAGCTCCGCCCGCAGACCCACTTGCGCGCGCGAAAGCGACCAAGTAGTTCATGCATGTTTCAACCAGATTTCAGCACGAGGTCAAAACCTAGGATTGCCAATTGTGATTGGAGATTGTACTCCTTTTGCCGAAAAGGGGAACAGCGGAGGCAAAGCGCAAGTTTTTACCTGGCGCTTTTCAATAAAAAGCCATAGTTTCTTCACGATACGGGCAATTCCCGGGTAAGGCGGGACGCTCGCGAGCCCAAAGGCTACAATGAATGCGTTCAAGATGCGCAGGAGGCGCCTTGAGCAAAAAAGCCGCAAACAAGGAGGGGCATCATGGCAGTTTTCAAGAAAGCGGACCGCAAGCTCGAATACGCTGAAGGGGTCGAAGGCGGCAAGGGCATCATGATCCGCGACCGCTGCGAACTGGGCGATAAGGTCGGTGGCATTTGCACCTACATGGTGTGCAACTCGCTTGAACCGGGCGCGTCGATCGGCGAGCATACCCACACGGGCGAAACCGAGATCTACTACATGGTTAAGGGCAAGGCCGTGCTGGTGGAAAACGGCACCGAGACCGTCGTCGAGGAAGGTGATGTGCTCTACTGCCCCAACGGCGGAACGCACGCTGTGCGCAACGACTTCGACGAGCTGGTGAGCTTCGTCGTGGTAATCCAAAAAGTCGAGGAATAGATTAGAGGGCTTTTTCGCACCGCCCTGGTATCTCCAAGAAAAAACAAAAGCAGGTCAGAGAAGAAATATCTCTGACCTGCTATTTTTCAATGGTGCCGGCGACAGGAATCGAACCCGCAACCCACTGATTACAAATCAGTTGCGCTACCAATTGCGCCACGCCGGCATCACCTGCCTATCGGCAAGCCAGGCTATTATGCCATAAACCGCGAATACCGAGCAAAAGAATGTGCAGCGGTAATCTGCAGGCGCAAACAGGCTCCCCATCTCCGTGTCGCAAGCGAAACGGAGAACAAGCTAGCCCGCGACTGCGCCGCACCCGCCAACAATCCGCAGAGCACGCAGGCTCGGCACGGGTGCGCGGCCTACTTACCCGCCAAGCGCGAAATGGCGCAAAGGAGCTTCTCGCGCTTCAGGGGCTTCATCACGTAATCGTCCATGCCCGCTTCCTCGGCAGCGCGGATATCGTCGGCGAAAGCATTGGCCGACATGCCGATGATGGGCACGCTCGCAGCATCGGGCCTGTCGAGCGCACGAATGCGGCGCGTAGCCTCAAGGCCATCCATGACGGGCATCATAACGTCCATAAGCACCACATCGAAGGTGCCCTGGGGCATGCCCGAGAACACGTAAAGCGCCTTTTGGCCATCACGAGCCACATGCACATCGGCGCCGGCGTCCTCAAGCACATATTGTGCGATCTCGAGGTTGAGCTCGTTATCCTCCACCAACAAAACGCGCACGCCTTCGATGCTCGCATCCAAGCAAGCAGGATCGTTGCCCGAAGAAGAGTCAGCATCCGCGACCGAAGGCAAGGCACCATCCCTAGCCGCTCCAGCAGACAAGCTGCCCACCAAGCGCTTGCCCACCGAATCGGGCGAAAGGCTTATGGCCCCCATCGTCTCGTTCGCCAGGCGTGCCGCCTCGTATTCTTCCGCGCTCAAGTATTCGAAAGGCAGCGCCACCGTGAAAGACGAGCCCTTGCCAAGCTCGGTATCAAGAGAAATCACGCCGCCCATGCTGTCGACGATCCTCTTCACGATGGCAAGACCCAAGCCGGAGCCTTTATAGGAAGTACGACCGTCGGATCGCTCCTGAGTGAACGGCTCGAAGACGTGCTTGGCGAAATCTCGGCTCATGCCTATGCCGTTGTCCGACACGCAAAACTCGACGACAACGCCCCTGCCCTCGGGCTCAAGCCCACCTTCGGGCAGCTTGAGGCCGCGAATCGAGCGCGCTTCCTCGGGCGCAAGCTCCCGAACGCTGCCGACAACCGTCCCGCCGCGCTCGGTGTACTTGATGCCATTGGATACCAGGTTCATCAAAATCGAGCGCACGTGCATGGGACTGCCCACGAGGTATGGGTGCGTAAGCGCATCCTCGCCAACGGACTCGGCGTTAACGCCTTTGCTCGCCGCAAGCGATGCCTGCGCAGCGGTGATGTCGCCCAGCATGTTCAGCAGGTCAAAAGGCTCGTTGGTTAGGTTGAGGCCATCGGATTCGATCTTCGACATGTCAAGCACGTCGCTCACCATCTCAAGCAGCTGGTTGGCGGCGGCATCGATCTTGTTCAGGCAGTCGTTCAGGCGCTCGGGGTCGTCCGCGTTCTCCTTGGCGATACCGATCATGCCGACGATGCCGTTGATGGGAGTGCGCACGTCGTGCGACATACGCGAAAGAAATTCGGTTTTGGCCGCATTGGCCGCCTCGGCGTCAAAGGTCTTGCGCTCAAGAAGGCGCTTCTGGTTGTCGATAAAGATGAAGAGCATGGTCAGCGTCATGCCCATGCTCGACGTGGGGACAGAAGGGAACTGAAACTGGAAAACCGTGCCCGCGAGCAAGGGCAGCACGTACTTGACGCAATCGAAGAGCAGGGTGCGGTTGGCGCGGGTCGGGTTGCGCAAATAGCCCATAACCGAAACGATGATGGCGCCCACGGTGTAGCCGTTGGCAAGAACAAAAACGAAGAGCATGTACAAGGGACCGCGCTCGTAAGTACCGTCGGGGCCGATCTTGAAC